>JAAYGZ010000216.1 GCA_012727515.1 Desulfovibrionales bacterium | reverse complement strand
GTCTTGATCTGATCGGTCATGTCTTCCTCGCGAGCTTGATTGAAAGGTTCACGACTTACGAAAAGGAGCTTAAAATTGCAACAAGGCCGCGCCCCAGGTAAAACCGCCGCCAAAAGCAGTGAGAAGTACCTTCATTCCTGGCTGAATACGACCCATTGCTCTGGCTTCGGTCAGCGCAATGGGCACTGATGCAGCAGAGGTGTTGCCAATGCGGTCCACATTGACGAAAAATTGCTCCATGCTCACGCCAAGTTTTTTAGCCACTGCTTCAATAATGCGTAAATTAGCCTGATGTGGGATAAAAAGATCAATATCTTCGGGGCGCAATCCATTGCGTTGAATCAGGGTGGAAGAAATATCAGCCATAAAGCGCACCGCGTGTTTGAATACTTCGCGGCCCTGCATCTGCACAAAGTATTCTGGCCCAATAGATTCGTGCAGCACGGGCCTACAGGCAGACCCCCCGCCCCGGACTGTCAGCAAGTGGCCTACAGAGCCATCAGCCTTGAGCATGACGTCAAGAACACGGATAGGACCAGGGTTGGCTTGTCCGGTCGCAATGGCCGCGCCAGCGCCATCACCAAACAGAACACAGGTGGTGCGATCTTCAAAATTGATGCGTGAGGTCGTGACTTCACTGCCGACAACCAGAATTCTGGCCTCAGGATACAAAGAGGTAAAGGCCCGCGCAGATTCTAATCCATATAAAAAGCCCGTGCAGGCCGCGGCAAGATCAACGGCCGGAATACCGGCAATACCAAGCATATTCTGCAGTAAGCAGGCAGTGGTGGGCAGGTTGTAGTCACCGGAAAAGGTGCCAACAAAGATATGCGTCAGTTCATGCGCAGACATGCCTGCATCACGCAGGGCTGCAGTTGCCGCGTGATAGGCCAGCACAGAGCAGGTTTCGTCTGGTTGGGCAAAATAGCGGGTAGTAATACCAGAGCGGGTGCGAATCCATTCATCTGATGTCTCGACAATGCGTTCAAGCTCTGCATTGGTAACGCAGGTGCGTGGAAGATGCAGGCCCAGGCCGACAATGGAACATCCTGAATTCATAGTATAGAATTACCTCGTGCAGTGGAAAGACGCCTCGGACTTAAAGAGCCGAAGCCTCCTGCCGACTTGCAAGTGTGCGTCCGGCGCGGGAGAAAAGACTGAGTTCAGTATTGACATGCAAGGCAGCTACAAGCTGCTCATTGGCTTTTTTGTCCACAAAGAGAGCTGCTTGCTGCAAGGCAGTGGTAATGGCCCGTGCAGGGGATGAGCCATGGCAGACAATGGCAATACCATTGAGCCCTAAAATAAGCGCTCCTCCATATTCGGCGTAGTCAATTTTTTTCCCAAAGCGTTTAAAGGCTGGTAGCGCAATAAGGGTGCCGAGTCTGGACCAGATAGATTTTTTTAATTCTGTCCTGAGCATGGAGGCCAGGGCATTGCCCAACCCTTCACTGAGCTTTAAGGCTACATTGCCTACAAATCCGTCACAGACAATCACATCTGTATTGCCTGCAAACACATCGCGACCTTCCACATTACCAATAAAATTCAGAGAGGAGCTTTTCAGCAAGGCATGTGCTTCTTTGGTCAGTGAGTTGCCCTTGCCTTCTTCTTCGCCAATACTCAAAATGCCCACTTTGGGGGTAACAACACCCAAAACATGCTTGGCTAATATGTCAGCCATCAGACCAAACTGGACCAAATTGTATGGCTTGCAGTCAGCATTGGCTCCTACATCAATAAGTACCACGGGATTTTTGAGCGTTGGCATGATGGAAGCCAAGGCTGGTCGATCCACACCATTGATGCGCCCTAAAATAAACATACCACAGGCAAGAGCTGCGCCGGAATTGCCCGCAGTGACCACGCCCTGAGCGCGGCCTTCCCGGACCAGACGAAAGGCAACCTGAATGGAACTGTCTTTTTTGCGGCGTAGGATATCTGAAGGCTTTTCAGCCATGCCAGCTAGTTGCGTGGTATGGACAATTTCAATCTCAACATCATTGTGGCGGTGTTTGCTGAGTTCTGCCTGAATAGCATCCTCATTACCTACTAAAATAACACGCGCCCCTGTCTCGCGTGCAGCAACAAGAGAGCCCGGAACATTTATCTCCGGGCCAAAATCTCCCCCCATTGCGTCAACGGCGAGGCAGATGGGTTTAGGCATCTGCTACCTTGGCGTATTGGCGGCCCTTGTACTTGCCACAGCCCGGACAAATGCAGTGGGACAGGGTGGCTTCTCCGCATTCACAATACACAACATTAGGGATAGCAACATGGTCGTGGGAACGACGCATATTTCTTCTGGACTTAGACGTTTTTTTCTTGGGTAATGGCATGATACACCTCTATCGTATGAATTCTACATGATTTTTATTTGTGCGCGTTGTAAGGCTGCTGCCAGCACAGAATTTTGTGCAGCCGTGGCACAGGCACATGATTCCAGATTTTTATTTTTTCCGCAGCGCGGACATAGACCCAAACACATGTCGGCGCAAAGTATTTTTTCTGGCATTGCCAGGACAAATTCTTCCCATAAAATCGCGGTACTGTTGAGTTCCCAATCAGCGCCGACACGGCGTAAGCGAGGCTCTTCCCCCTCCACTTCGTCAATGTCTTCAAGAGCTTCAAAAAGCTCAAAATTATGACGCAGTTCAATGTGTGCCGGCTCCATGCAGCGATGGCACGGAGATTCCACAGCACCGGTAAGCCTGCCTTTAACCAGGAAACCATCCGCATGCGGAAAGACGCTGATGGTGGCAACAAGCGGAGTGTGCACGTGTATATCATACTGTGCATCAGCCCATAAGGTTTTCCAGACCTCCTGGTCCTCAAACAAAAATTCCCGACCAGATGCCGGGAGGTTTGTGAGCGTAATCCAATGTTCCACTTTGTACCTCGAAAAAAAGAACCTATAGTTGTCTCCTTTTCCTTGTCAAGGATTTTTGCTTGCTATTTGTTACTGCTCGGTCTATGCACCCAAATTCTTCAGGCAGCAAAATCTGTTCATGGCCTGCCGGATAATCTCGAAGCTGCCAGGCCATGACAGCCGGGATATTTAAGCACTCGTTAGGAGGACTGTTATGTCAAAGGTTTGTGAAATTTGTGGAAAAACTCCCCAGGTGGGCAATAATGTCAGCCATGCTAACAACAAAAACAAACGTCGTTTCATGCCCAATTTGCAGTCTGTGCGTATGCAATTGGCATCTGGCGAAGTGCGTCGCGGTCGGGTCTGTACACGGTGCATTCGCTCCGGTGCAGTGACTAAGCCAGCGGCAAGCTAGTTGTTCGTTTTATGTTCACCAATAAATAAGGCGACCACCGGGTCGCCTTATTTATTTTCATCAAGCGGTTTATTACTTTTTTACAAGCTGCTTATTCACAAAGTCCCAATCTACCAGCTTATCTAAAAATACCTGCAAGTAATCTGCGCGTCGGTTCTGATAATCAATATAATAGGCGTGTTCCCACACATCTGCGGTTAAGAGCGCTGTTGCTCCATGAGCCATGGGTGTATCAGCATTAGGTGTTTTCATTATTTCCAGTGTGTCATTTTTTTCCACTAACCAGGCCCAGCCACTGCCAAACTGGGTCATGCCCGCATCTTTAAATGCCTGAGCAAAATTTTCGTAGCTTCCAAACGTCTGGGTAATCCGCTCCGCAATATTTCCGCCAGGCGCTCCGCCCCCGCCAGGTTTCATACATTGCCAATAAAAAGAATGGTTCCAGGTCTGTGCTGCGTTGTTAAAAATGCCAATACGGGCAGGATCTCCTGCTGTAGTTGTGATGATGGTTGGAAGATTTTTGCCATCCAGATCTGAGCCAGTCACCAGTTTATTGGTATTGTCAATGTAAAGTTGGTGGTGTTTGCCATGATGAAAATCAAAGGTTTTGGCGCTGATGTACGGGCTTAAACTGTCCTTGGCATAGGGAAGGTCCGGGAGCATGAAGATCATACAAGCCTCCTTAAGATGGTTTGAGTTTGCCGTGTGTTTCTTGCGGCGTGGGTCAACGATCACATATAGGGTGAAGCAATGCAGGGAATCTGTCAACAGGGCATATCCGATTTACAGGTCAGCTTGGTTCATAACGCAGTGGGGCCAGGGCTGGCGGTTCTGGAAAATATGAATACAGCATGGCCTTTTGCACCTTTTCCGTATTTGCCCTCTGTGCGCTAATTTGCTATTTCTCTAGGCCGCGTTGGGTTCATTTTGTTGCTGATGGCCTGGCGCGGTTTTTCTTTTTAACCATTTTCCACGGAGTATGTCATGGCTCGCCCCAAACCCGCGACCCCTGAAGAGGCCCGCCGCGAAGCATTAGAAACAGCGCTGGCTACCATTGAACGGCGTTATGGCCAGGGATCGGTCATGCGTTTGTCTGACTCGTCACATCAGGTGGTGCCGGTCATTCCTACCGGGTCTATTGCCCTTGATTTAGCCCTGGGTATTGGGGGCATTCCCCGTGGCAGGGTAACGGAAATTTTTGGTCCGGAGTCTTCAGGTAAAACTACCCAGGCCCTGCACATTATTGCAGAAGCCCAGAAACTTGGCGGAGTAGCTGCCTTTATTGACGCAGAACACGCCCTGGATGTCAATTATGCCCGGCGACTGGGGGTCAGGACCGAAGATCTGCTTATTTCCCAGCCTGATTATGGCGAGCAGGCCCTGGAAATTGCCGATATGCTGGTGCGCTCCGGGGCAGTGGATATTGTTGTTGTTGACTCTGTGGCTGCGCTCATTCCCCAGGCAGAGCTGGATGGCAATATGGGTGAAACCCAGGTTGGCGGGCAGGCCCGGCTTATGTCTCATGCCATGCGCAAACTAACCGGAACCATTCATAAATCCAAAACAGCGCTTGTTTTCATTAACCAGTTGCGCATGAAAATTGGCATGACTGGCTATGGCAGCCCAGAAACAACCACTGGCGGTAATGCACTCAAATTTTACTCTTCAGTGCGTCTGGACGTGCGCCGTATCCAGACTTTAAAAGATAAAGAAGAGTCTTACGGCAACAGGGTGCGGGTCAAAGTGGCCAAGAACAAGATGGCTCCGCCTTTTCGGGAAGCTGAGTATGACATTCTTTTTGGCACAGGTATTTCCCGGGCTGGAGAGCTGATTGATTTGGGCGTGGAGCAAGGCATCGTGGATAAAAGCGGAGCCTGGTATGCTTTTGGGGCAGAGCGGTTGGGCCAGGGCAAGGAAAATGTACGCGCTTTTTTGCAGGAAAACGATGACTTACGGATGCAGATCGAACGCGCTCTGCTGGAGCATCTGGGCATGCCGGTGCCAGAGCAGCCTGTGGCGTCCGAGGAAATGGATTCTGTTGAATAACATATGATACAGGACCAGCCTGGTCAGTAAACAACAAAAAGATCGGGCTGGCGCTAAGAAAAATGAGGTAGATCAGGTGATCAGTGCAGGTGAAATTCGCAAACGGTTTTTAAGATATTTTGAGCAGCATGGGCACAGTGTGCAGCCAAGTTCATCCTTGGTGCCCCAGGATGACCCGACCCTGTTGTTTACCAATGCTGGCATGGTGCAGTTTAAGAAAATTTTTCAGGGCCAGGAGCGTCGTGACTATTGTCGGGCCGTGACATCGCAGAAATGTCTGCGCGTGGGCGGCAAACATAATGACCTGGAAAACGTGGGGCGCACAGCGCGGCACCATACATTTTTTGAAATGCTCGGTAATTTTTCCTTTGGCGATTATTTCAAAGAAGAGGCCATTCGCCTGGCCTGGAATTTTGTGACCGTGGAACTGGGTCTGGATAAGAACCGGCTTTATGTTTCTATTTTTCGTGATGACGATGAAGCCGGTGACCTGTGGCAGCGCGTGGCAGGAGTACCACCAGAGCGTATTTACCGTTTGGATGAAAAAGACAATTTCTGGGCCATGGGCGACACAGGCCCTTGCGGGCCATGTTCGGAAATTTATGTGGACCAGGGCGCTGACATGGCTTGCGGACCAGAGTGCGGCATTGGCAAGTGCGACTGTGACCGTTTTCTGGAAATCTGGAACCTGGTTTTCATGCAGTTCAATCGCTCCGAAGACGGAACCATGACGCCCCTGCCCAAACCAAGTATTGATACAGGCATGGGCCTGGAACGGGTAACGGCTATTTGTCAGGGCCAGCGCTCAAATTTTGATACAGACCTGTTTCAGG
>JAAYGZ010000215.1 GCA_012727515.1 Desulfovibrionales bacterium | reverse complement strand
GTGCACGTCAAGCCCGGTGACATGGTGAAAAAGGGCGAAGAACTGTTTAATATCTCCATTATGAAGCAGGAAAAATCAATCCTGTCTCCTGTGGAGGGCATGGTTGAACGAGTCCTTAAATTTGCCGATTATCAGGAAGATAAGAAAATGGTTCCGGTGCGGGAAGGAGAACTTCTGGTGCATCTGGTGCCAGCGCCACGCAAATGTCCCACCTGCGGGGTGGCTGTGGCCAGGGATGATTTCAAGTTTTGCCCGGCCTGTGGCCAGAAAGTATAGCTTGGAAAGGGGACGACTTTTGCGAGGTTCATCCCTTGCTGTCAAGAACTTGTTCCCCTGTGGTTTTCGTGTCACTCAATGACAGAACTATATGGCGACTGGCAGGCTCCAAGGCCAGTTTTTGTTCGATGACCATTTTGTCATGATCTACGCATGAGCAAGGAGACGAAGATGCCTGAGAGCGAGAAGAAAAGTGCCAAGAAAAAAGCCGGTGCCACGGAAGACCCTGCCGTAGCCCGCGAACACATTGAAAAAATTCAGAAACAACTCGTTTTAAATGGAAAAGATATTGTAACTATTGGTGAAGATGCAGAGCTGCTTGTAGGTGGCAAAAACTACAATACCGCTATCATCAGCACTATTGACGGAATTCGCGCCCCACAATTTCGGGCCATTTCCTCCATCGCCTTTCATAAACTGCTGGATGAAACAAAGGTCAATGCGGCCACGGTCCGGGCCACAGTAGAAAAAGCCTATGATAATACGGACTGGAACGACCCGGAAATCAACAAAGATTCCGAGTTCTTACAAAAATTTGTACGCCGCATTGCCCAGGAAGTCAAAGAAGCCTCTGTTCGTCAGGAAGGCACGCTGATCCGTTTGCGCACCTTTATCAACAATGTGGTTGAAGGCTTTGCGGTTTCCCCTGAAGGCATTGACCAACTGCGCAAACGCTCTGTGCTGGTCCAGGTGGCTATTTTATCTGTGGACCTGCCCAAAGACGTGGCAGATGCCGTGCGCGGCGCGTATTTAGACATTTGCAAGGAAGCGGGTCTGGAAAACGAGCCCGTGGCAGTGCGCTCCTCTGCAGCAGGTGAAGACAGCCGGAAAAAAGCCTTTGCCGGCCTGCAGGATACCTATCTTAATATTGTTGGCGATGCCTATGTGGTCCAGGCCTATCATTGGGACTGCGCCTCAGCCTATAATCTGCGCTCCATGACTTACCGCCGTGAAGCTATTCTGGACGCAGTGGCCAAGGCAGAGCAGACTGGTGATGACTCCATTGCAGTCAGGGCCAAGCAGGAATGGGCCATTGAAAACACCTCGTTGTCCGTGTGCATCATGCGCATGATCAACCCGGTCATTTCCGGCACCGCCTTTTCCGCAGACACGTCCACAGGCTGCCGGGGCACAGTGCGTCAAGACCTGGTTTCTATTGATGCCAGCTATGGCCTGGGCGAAGCCGTGGTCAGCGGCCTGGTCACGCCAGACAAATTTTACGTCTTTCAGCGCGAAAACGGACAAGAAGTGGTTGTCCGCTACATGGGCTGCAAGGACAAGCGCATTGTCTATAAGGAGTCTGGTCGGGGCACCAAAGTTGAGACAGTGCCTGATGAAATGGCCTTTCGCTGGTCTTTGTCCCTGGCTCAGGCCGAGTCAGTGGCCAAGGGCGTGCGCCTGATCAGCAAAGGCTACGACGGCATGATCATGGACTCGGAATTTTGTATCGACCAGTGGGACCGCCTGTGGTTTGTGCAGGCCAGGCCAGAAACCCGCTGGAACGAAGAATTGGAAAAGCATCCGCACACCATTTTCATGCGCCGCAAGGAAGTGGACCCGGAAGCAGTGAAGGATGCGGAAATTCTTTTAGAGGGCAATGGTGCTTCCCGTGGAGCAGGCCAGGGTTCTGTGCGTTATCTGCGCTCGGCCCTGGAACTCAACAAAATCAACAAAGGCAATGTCCTGGCTGCTGAACGCACAGACCCGGACATGGTGCCGGGTATGCGCATAGCATCGGCCATCATGGCTGATGCTGGCGGCGACACAAGCCATGCAGCCATTACGTCCCGCGAACTGGGCATTCCAGCGGTTATTGGTATTAAGCGTCTGGAAAAATTACGCACCCTGGATGGTCATGATGTCACAGTAGATGGGTCCAGGGGCCGGGTTTACCGGGGCCTTATCCCGCTTATTGAAGTGGGCGGCGAAATTGATGTCAGTGCCCTGCCTGCCACGAAAACAAAAATCGGCCTTATTCTGGCGGATGTGGGCC
>JAAYGZ010000214.1 GCA_012727515.1 Desulfovibrionales bacterium | reverse complement strand
TTTTGTTTCCGCGCCACAAAAATCAAGCCCAGTACGCTCATAATCCATAAAAAAAACGAGTCTGAAAGCGCAGGCATCAGGATATCCAGTACAGCGCAGCGCCAGTGCTGATTGATCGCTATCTGCATTGCCTGATCCCAATCAGCTGCGTGAAAAAACATGCTGTCTCCTTTGTTAAATGCCTGCGCATACTGTCCGGGTAGAGCCGGACACATCCAGGCATCGGGGATTTGGCTGTACTGACAAGGCTGGCATCCCGAAGCACGGCGTGCGGCTGAATCAGAGCAGGTATCTGACTCCAGGGCATTGGCTGAATTCAGCACGAAGCGCATCAAGATGTTCGCGCGATTGCACGTGTATGCGTACTGTGTAGGTGGCATATTTGCCGCTGGAGGATTGATTGCCGCGCAGAACAGGCGTTGTGCAGCCATGACTGGCGCTGACAGCCTCCAGGCTGGCCTGAACAGAGTCTGAGTGCAGGGCGATGATTTTATATTCCCAGTGCAGTGGAAATTCGAGTTCTGGTTGCTGCATTGTTGCTCCTTAATAGTGCCGGATTGCTCAGGTGATGCTGCTGTTACGGCACGATGTTTCAGCTGTTCTCTATATGAGTCCCACGAGGATTCGTCAATTTTTACAGGAATACATCAGAGTTAGCCTGATGGTCCGGGGCAAGGGCTGAGCCAGCCTGGTTGCGCTTATGTTGGTGCAACGCAGCATATCTCCGGCGCAGTTCAGTTCTGATTTTTACGTATCAGCAAAATCAATGCGTCATTCAAGTACATATTTCTATAACAAATTGGACAGATCAGAAAGCCGGGGCTAGGGTCATGAGTTGGTAAAGTCATATAACTGACAGTATTTTTTAATAAAAAAAATGAGCAAAGAAAAATATGAGCGCACGAACAACACTTCCCGGCTCCCTTGCCCTGGCCTTGCAGTTTTTTGAAAATTTCAGCGAACATTGTCTGGCATCTCTGGAAACAGCGCGGGAAAATGGACGCCCCATTGCCGGGGTCTATTGTATTTACGCCCCTCTTGAGATTATCCGTGCTGCTGGCTGTGTGCCCATTGGTCTGTGCGGCAAGCGTCAGGACCCCATTCAGGCTGCCGAAGCAGTGCTTCCGGCAAGCCTTTGTCCGCTTATTAAATCCAGTTATGGCTACGCTGAAACCGACACCTGTCCGTTTTTTTCCGCCGCAGATTTCATCATTGCAGAGACCACTTGTGACGGAAAAAAGAAAATGTACGAGTTTCTTGGCCGTATCAAGCCCGTACACCTGATGCATCTCCCCTATGAGCAGACTCTGGCCGGTGCTCGTGACTTCTGGGACTCTGAGGTTCGCCGCCTGGCAGAATATCTCACTGCTCACAGCGGTGTTGCTGTTACTGACGAGCGTGTGCGGGCAGAAGTGGACATTCAGAATTCTGTTCGGGAGTTGCTGTGGGAAATCCTGCGTATCAACGCTGACGGGCCGCCACTTTTATGCGGTATGCAGCTTCTTCCGGTCTTTGAAAGCAAAAGTTTTATGGTCGAGGCACAGCCATATCTTGCTGCACTGCGTCGGCTTCGGGACGAACTGCGTGCGCTCCGTTTGGGTGATGCAAGCAAAAAGCAGGACAAACGTCCCCGTATCCTCCTGACAGGAACCCCGGTGGGCAAAGGTTCGCACAAGGTTTTGCAGTTGATAGAAGAAAGCGGGGCCGTGGTGGTCTGTCTCGATAATTGCAGCGGAATAAAGGGCCTGGACAGGCCCGTGCCCACTGATGGCGATCTGTGCGCCAACGTGGCCCGGCGCTATCTGGAGATTCCCTGTGCCTGCATGAGTCCCAATCCAGGCCGCATGGCAACTGTGGAAACCCTGTGCCAGGACTTTGGTATTCATGGCATTGTTGATCTCACCTGGCAGGGCTGCCACGGATTTAATGTTGAATCCCATTGTGTGAGCGAGGGAGCACAGCGTCTGGGCATTCCTTTTCTGCACATTGAAACCGGATATTCTGAGTCTGATACAGAGCAGATCCGGACCCGCATTGAGGCCTTTCTGGAATCAATAGTATAACTAACCAGGTATCCAAGGAGAAAAGCATGAAACACACGTTGTCAGCGGCACAGGGATTCAGACACACTCTGGGCCTGCTCATGGTTGTTATGGTTGTCTTAGCAGCTGGTTCGTCCATGGCTGCAGAAAAAATTCCTGTCCTGAATATGGGCTACATTTTTACCACTCATCACAGCCCCTTTATGGTTGCCATGGCCAAGAATGAGGAATTCAAAGATTTCGGCGTGTATTTGCGTCCGGTGGCAGATAAGGTCAGGTACGAGCTTATGGACGGTGACAAACCCCTGGCCCTGCTGAATGTTATTGTTAACAAGAGTGGCGCTGAGGCCACAACCATGTTTGCCCAGGGCGATATGGACCTTGCGCTTGCCTCAGGCACGGCCATCATGGCTGGCATTGACCAGGGCACGCCCATGAAGATGCTCTGCCCCACACACGTGGATGGCATGGGTCTGGTCTTTCCGCCTCAGAGTACCCTTACAGGCTGGGCCCAGGTTGAGGAGTTTATCAAGGCTTCTGAACAGCCTGTAAAAATAGGTTATCATTCACCGACCAGCGCTCCGCGCATCATCATTGAAGGCGCATTGCAGCAGGCAGGATTCAACGTCACCCAGGATGCCAACCAGCAGGATGCTGATGTGGTGCTTGTTGATCTGAAGGAAACTTCAAATTTTATCCCGGCCCTGACCAGTGGTCAGGTTGATGCCTGGGTCGGGCCTGCTCCGCATCCTGAAGTTTCTGAACTCAAGAACGTTGGCCATATTGCTCTTGATCTGCGTGACCTGCCCCCTGCTGGCGCGTGGCACAATTTTCCCTGCTGCGTCATGGCAGCCCGGGATTCCATTATCGCAGAGCATCCCGAAATCATCAGCAAGACAATTGAACTGCTGGCCAAATCAGGTCAGTGGTGCAATGAGCATAAAGCTGAAGAGGGCAAAATCATTAACGCCTGGACCGGAGCACCGGCCGAAGCCGTGGAAAAATCCACCATTATTTACACCACAGAGGCCACGGAAAACTGGATGCGTGGGCAGGATACATATCTGGAGATTCTGAACAGCATGAACAAGTTTCGTGGCGAACTCAAAGGCAGGAGTCTTGCTGAGGTGCAGGACAAGCTCTTTGATCTGCGCTTTCTGACTAAAAACTAATCTGTGTTGCCGACCTCATTTTCAGGGGTCGGCATTTTTTTGGATCTTAAGATATGCCCGTTTATTTCAGCCGTTTTCTTTCCCTGGTAACTGTGCTGGTCTTTCTTGGCCTCTGGTCCTGGGCTGCCATAGCCATTGGCAACAAGGTTATTCTGCCCACTGTGGGTGAGGTGGCAGACCTGCTTGTGCAGCCCACAGCAGATCTGCTCAGCATGGGGTCTTTGCTGACCAACGTCCTTGTCAGCCTGTTGCGGGTTCTGCTTGGCTACCTGATTGCAGTGGCCATTGGCATCCCACTGGGTATTGCCATGGGTTATTACAGCGCTGTGCACACGATGTTCGGTGATTTTTTGAACCTGTTCCGCCCTATTCCGCCTTTGGCCTGGGTTCCTCTGGTCATGGCCTGGTTTGGTATCGCAAGCCTTGCGGACCTGTTTGGGGTGGGTCGCGGGCCGTGGTTTATTTATCTTAATAATTTTAAATATTCCATGATGTTTATTATTTTCATCGGAGCCTTTTATCCCATTCTGACCAGCAGCATTCATGGCGTGCGCACTGTTAACCGCGTGTTTATCGACACTGCCCGTGTGCTGGGCGCAAGCGAGTTGGACATCTTTCGCAGGATTCTGCTCCCGGCATCTCTGCCATCCATGGTTAATGGTATGCGTATTGGCCTGGGCGTTGCCTGGATGTGCCTGGTTTCAGCGGAAATGCTTCCTGGAAGTATTTCCGGAATCGGGTATCTGATAACCCATGCCTATACCCTGGCCGCAACAGACATTGTTGTCGCTGGGATGATCAGCATCGGACTGACCGGAGCACTTATGGACTGGCTGTTCAGGCGCGTGGAGCGCCGGTGTTTTTCCTGGCAGCGGCTGGCGAGGTAGATGATGACCCATATCGTGCATCTGCAAGACGTGTGTAAGTCTTTTGTGACTGAACACGGTCAAACTGTCTGCGCACTTGAAAAGACAAATCTTGAAGTTACTCGCGGCGAGTTTGTCTGCATTGTGGGTCCGTCCGGATGCGGTAAATCAACTCTGCTGCGCATTATTTCAGGTCTGGAGCATGCCGATTCCGGACAGATAACCTGTGCAGGACGCCCCGGTAACAAGCCACATCGGGATGTGGGCATGGTTTTTCAGGAGTATTCTGTACTGCCCTGGCGCACGGTTCTTGATAATGTCTGCCTGGGCCTGGAGTTTGTACAGGAAAAAAAGTCAACACGCATCCAGCGTGCCACACAATATCTTGGGCTTGTGGGCATGGCTCGCTTTGCCAATGCGTTTCCGTATGAACTGTCCGGAGGCATGCGCCAGCGCGTAGCCATTGCCCGCGCCCTGGCCACTGGCCCCCAGGTTCTGCTCATGGATGAGCCGTTTGGGGCCCTTGATGCCCACACGCGCATTCTCATGCAAAAGGAATTACTGCGCATCTGGCGGGAGACGCAGAAAACAGTAATCCTGGTAACTCACAGCGTGGATGAAGCCGTGTACCTGGCTGATCGTATTGTGGTTATGACAGCCAGGCCAGGCAGAATCCGGGATGTCATCAGGATTGACCTCGACCACCCAAGAGAGCGCAGGAATCCGCTTTATGGCCAGATGACGGCCAGGATTCTGGACATACTTGAAGAAGAAGTCGTCACAGCCGGAGAGTTCTGCACACACAGCTGAGGACGCACTGATTAACTCGAAATAAGTCATTGCGACCGCGAAGAATCGAAGCGGGAAGCAATCCAGAATCTTCTGACTTATCAATAGGTTAAAGATTGCCGCATTACTACGCTTTACCCATAGGGCATAAACTCGCCAGTTACCCGGATTTCTGATCCGGACCAATCCCGCATAAAAAGCCAGGGGCACTGTCTGTCCTGACCAGTTGCTGCTCACAAGGGCGGCTACAGTGTCTGCATCCGCATTCTGTCCCGCATTCATCTTCTGAGTACGCATTCTCCATGCTCCTGTTGACGTAGCGGGTTGCTCCAGATACCCCTTCATTATGTTCAGACATGGCGTTTTATGGTCAGGTGAATGCACGGCGTTGATATTTTTTCTCCAGCGAGGTCTGGGTGGAACCGTTACCCGAACTTTACCGCATTGGCGTTGGCCCTTCGAGCAGTCATACCATGGCCCCCAAATTTGCCGCAGAGCGTTTTCGCGCACAACACCCTGATGCGGCGCACTTTGAGGTCACGCTGTGCGAAAGCCTTGCTGCCACAGGGCGTGGACACCTGACTGATGTGGCTGTCCTTTCTGCCTTTGCTCCTGTGCCGGCAACGATTATCTGGGCTCCTGAGCAGCGCTTGCCCTTGCATCCCAATGGCATGATTTTTCGTGCTCTGGATGAGGCCGGGCAGGCTCGTGCCACCTGGACTGTGTACAGTATTGGCGGCGGAGCGCTCATGGAGGCTGATGGCAGTTGCCCGCTGACCCATCTGTACCCAGAGCACAGTTTGAGCGCGATCATGGACTTGTGCGTGGCCAAGGGTCTTTCTTACTGGGAATATGTGGCCTGGCGCGAAGGCGATGGAGTCTGGGATTTTCTGCGTACAATCTGGGTCGCCATGCAGGAAAGTATTGAGCGCGGCCTGTCCACAGAAGGAGTTCTGCCTGGTTTCTTAGGCCTGCCGCGCAGAGCCTGGGCCGTGCATCAAAAAGCCATGCTCGGCGGGGAAGACCTGCGCCAGACCGGTCTGCTGTCTGCCTATGCCCTGGCAGTATCAGAAGAAAATGCCTCAGGCGGCGTGGTGGTCACTGCACCTACATGCGGTGCCAGTGGAGTGATGCCCGCTGTGCTGCGCTATCTGCAGGAGCGCCTGAAACTGCGTGAGCCTGCCATGGTGCGGGCCTTGGCAACTGGTGGGCTGATTGGGCTTTTAATTAAAACCAATGCCTCAATTTCCGGAGCAGAAGTGGGCTGTCAGGGCGAAGTAGGCTCGGCCTGCGCCATGGCAGCGGCAGCAGCAACGCAGCTTATGGGCGGCTCTGTTCGTCAGATTGAGTATGCCGCAGAAATGGGCCTTGAACATCATCTGGGCCTGACCTGCGATCCTGTTGGCGGCTTGGTGCAGATTCCCTGCATTGAACGCAACGCCTGTGCTGCCACACGCGCCGTGAGCATCGCGCATATGGCCATGCTTTCAGATGGAACCCACGCTATTCCTTTTGATGAAGTAGTGCGGGTTATGCGTGAAACAGGACATGATTTACCGAGTTTATATCGTGAAACAGCCTATGGAGGCCTGGCCAAGGCGTATGGAGAGCGATTGGAAAAAAAAGGAAGCACACAATGACCTATGATGCGGAACTGGTTGACGAGGAAAGAGAAAGCAAGACTGATGAGGCTGTAACTTCGTCCAAAGAGCTTAAATTATTTACCATGTGTTTGAAAAAATTTATTAAGAAAGTTTTTCACCACATGGTTGCCACACGCTTTCGCACCTGGCGGGAGTTGGCTGTCTTTGAGCAGGACGGGCTGGCCTATCCTATTTATAATTATGTGATTGATGCAGGAAATACTGCTGTCCGGCGCATTTACGAGGGGTATGGCCTGGAGATTGAAAATGGTCAGGTGCTTCTGGCAGATCTGGCTGTTTCTGCCATTTTAGAGGAAGAAGGCTCCATTGGCCTGGAATTTTATTTGTATGAAACAACGTCCATTGTGCCGTATATCTGCGATGATTATGCGGCAGTGGAAAACGAGCGCCCGGATATGGCGCATTTTCGGCGCATCAATCATGAGGATTTTGAGACCCTGTACGAAGAGCTCAAGGTCAATGATATTTTCGATGATCTTTATTATGAACTCAACAAGTCTATTTTGCTTATTGAGCTCTCAGAAAGAGAAACACTGGCCCAAATAAA
>JAAYGZ010000213.1 GCA_012727515.1 Desulfovibrionales bacterium | reverse complement strand
GCTCACGACACACAGAACGAATACCCATCTGCACCACAGGAAGACCCAGATCTCTGGCCCTGGCTATGATGCAGGCATGAGAATAGGGGCTGCCCTCATAAGAGGGGCGCAAATCAGCATGGGCATCAATATGCAGGATAACCAGATCAGGATACGCACGTTGATACAAGGCAAAGAGGGGCAGGGGCACAGAATGATCACCGCCCAGGGTCAGAACAAAATCCTGGGTCAGGTCCAGATGCACTAGTGCAGAACGCATGGCAGCATGGATTTCTTGGGGCCCAGCTTCTGGAAGATCGATAAACGGAAGGGGAAGAAAATGCGCCAGATCACCCAGGTCCAGATCCAGCTCTGCATCATAGGATTCAATCTGCACACTGGCCCGAAACAGGGCCTCTGGCCCCAGACAAGTGCCTGTTCCAAAGCTCACTGCGCCCTCAAAAGGCACAGGCAGAACATAAATGGCGCGACCTTGAGGCAGACCAAGATCAAAGAATGGAAGCATAGGGAAACTCCAAGCCACGGGCCAAGAGCGCCCGGACAATTTACAACGGCGTGCGCGAACGCAGCAGCACATTACTGATGCCGCTGGCTTTTAATTTTTCCTTCAGGGCCATGGCTGACTCCACCGTGCCCTGATGATGCACATAAATCCGGTACCAGGTTTTGCCTTCATGGGTGGCTGTGACCACTGATGATTTGAATCCACCCGGCTCAATCTGTTTCAGAAATGTCTGGGCCTGCTCCATGGAAGCCAGGGCCGCAACCTGGTAGTTAAAGACAAAGACTTCTTCCTTGGTCCCTGGCGGCTCTGCTGAGGTAGGCTGGGCTGGTTTGGATTCTGGCTTGGGCTGTGGTTTGGGCGCTTGTTCTGGCTTGGCCGGCGCTACAGACCCTGGCTTGGGATTTGCCTTGGCCACTGTTGCATCTTGTGGCTTGGCCTGAGCTGGCGTTGCCTGCTGTTGCGGCGTGGCTGGTCTGGCTTGTGACGCAACAGTGGTCACGCCATCAGAACTTTTTTT
Organism: Desulfovibrionales bacterium; assembly: GCA_012727515.1. Taxonomy (GTDB): domain Bacteria; phylum Desulfobacterota; class Desulfovibrionia; order Desulfovibrionales; family Desulfomicrobiaceae; genus Desulfomicrobium. The sequence continues at coordinate 6,090 of JAAYGZ010000213.1, read as the reverse complement.
GAGCTTGTCAAAAAACTCAAGCTCTTCAGACTTGAGGACTGGTTCATTTTTTTCTGTGAGCAGGGGAAAATCCTCGGGCAACACTTTTTGTGCTGCATTCAGGGCAATCTTTTCAGGCTGATAGCCCCGGCCCACAATGACTCCCAAAATAAATGACCAGGCCATGCCCACAATAATGAGCATGGCCAGGGACAGAAATCCGGAAAGGCCCAGTTGAAAACTGAATTTTTTGCGTTCCTTGGTATTTGCAGTGCGGGATTTACGTATAGCCATGCTGTCGGAAAACCCCCTTACATGCGCTCAGGGGCAGAAACGCCCAGCAAGTCAAGCCCGGAACGCAGCACCGTGGCCACGGCGCGGAACAGGAGCAGTCTGGCCCGCAACAAATCGTGGTCTGTGCCAGACAAAATATGATGCACTGTGTAGTAACGGTGCAGCAGGCCGGCCAATTCCTGGACATAATAACTGATATGGTGCGGCGACAGTGTGCGCGCAGCCAGTTCCACGGCATCGGAAAACGCATCCAGGCACGTAAACAGCGCCAGGTCTTCAGGCGTGGTCAGTGCAGCGAGCAACTCAAGGGATGGCTCAGGCAGGCGCACGCCCTGCTCTTCAGCCTTACGCATCAGCGAGCAGACCCGCGCATGGGCGTATTGCACATAATAGACAGGATTTTCCATGCTCTGCTGCTTGACCATATCCAGATCAAAATCCAGGTGCGCGTCACTTTTGCGAGACAGGAAAATAAACCGCGCTGCATCCACGCCCACTTCAGCGCACACATCAGCCAGGGTTTCAAACTTTCCGGCCCGGGTGGACATGGCAATGTGCTCACCGCCCTGCATCAGACTCACCAGCTGAACCAGGATAACCTGTAAGGCTTCGCGGTCTTTGCCCAGGGTCTGCATGGCTGCTTTCATGCGCGGCACATAGCCGTGATGGTCTGCGCCCCAGATGTCGATCATCAGATCAAAGCCACGGGCAATTTTATTGTCATGATAGGCAATGTCCGAGGCAAAATAGGTGAGGGAGCCGTCAGATTTTTTAAGCACCCTGTTTTTATCATCCCCCAGGTCTGTGGAGCGAAACCACAAAGCCCCGTCTTCTGCATAGGCCCAGCCTTCATGGGTCAGACGGGCCAGCGTGGCCTCAACCTGCCCTGTATCGACCAGGCTTTTTTCAGAAAACCACTGCTGATGCTCCACGCGAAAAACACGCAGATCCTCTTGAATGCCCTGTAAAATATCACTCAGCCCCCGCTCATAGCACAGGTCAAGAGCCTTTTCTTCTGGCCACTCAAGAAGCGCCCGGCCATGTTCATCAACGATGCTGGTGGCGATTTCTTTAATGTATTCGCCCTGGTAACAATCTTCAGGAAAGGCAATGTCCTGGCCACAGGCTTGCTGGTAGCGCACCCACACTGCCAGGCCCAAAAGGCGCATCTGGCGGCCAGCGTCATTTAAATAATACTCTGTCTGCACTTCACAGCCAGCAAAACGCAGCACGCGGGTCAGGCTATCACCTATGGCCGCGCCCCGGCCATGACCAATATGCAGTGGCCCGGTAGGGTTGGCAGACACATATTCCACCTGCACTTTCTGGCCCTGACCAAGACAGACTCGCCCGAAATCAGGCCCCTGGTTCAATGCATCCAGGGCAATGGTCTGCCAAAATTCAGGGCTAAAGGTAAAATTGATAAACCCAGGCCCGGCAATATCAATACGCGCCAGTTCCGGGCACATTGGTTCCAGCTCTGCCTTGATGGATTCGGCCAGGGCGCGTGGATTCTGCCCTTTGTCCTTGGGCATGACCATAGCCAGGTTTGTGGCCATGTCCCCATGCTGCTCATTTTTGGGAGCCTCAATGGTGGTTTTGGCAGGCAGTTCCAGGCCGCGACCGGCCATCAAGTGGGTCAGTTTATCTGCAAGATAGGCTTTGGCTTTCATTGATTCAACTCCTCCAGTTGTGCCAGCTGATCCAGAGAGCTGATGGCAATGGAGCACACGCCATCGCGGTCAGATAAAATTTGTGTGACCATGCGCGACAGGGCGCCCTTTGGTCCAAGCTCAATAAAAGTACGCACTCCATCAGCATATTGTTGCTCAATGGTCTGGGTCCAGAGCACAGAAGATGTCATCTGCTGCTGCATGATGCGCTTCAGTTGTACGCCATCAGGTTCAGGCTTACCTGTCACATTCAGGTACAGCGGTATTTTCGGGTCACGCCAGTCAAGGCGGTCCATGTAGCGGGCCAGTTCTGCTCCGGCCTCAGCCATGTATGGAGAATGAAACGCATTGCTGACCGGCAGTATCAGGGCGCGGCCTTTTACGGGTTTGACCGCAGCACAGGCCAGATCCACGGCCTGGGCATGGCCACTGATTACAAATTGTGCTGGCGTATTGTAATTGGCAATGCGCAATTCCTGGCCAGACCCGGCCACAGCGTCAGCAACCACCTGCTCAACCTGGGCCTGGGAAAGTTTTAAGATGGCAGCCATGCGGCCATCCTGATTAACGGCTTCATCCATGAGCTTGCCGCGCAAACAGGCCAGCTCAAGGGTGGCTTCCACTGAAAGCACTTGTGCTGCGCATAGTGCAGCAAGCTCGCCCAGGCTATGGCCTGCCACAGTTCGTGCTGACAAGCGCGAAGCAGCAAAAAGCCACAGGCCGATGTTGACAACAGTCAGGGCGGGTTGCAAGTTCCGCGTCACTGCCATGGCTGCATCGTCAGTATCCCAATATATTTCACGAAGCGGTAACCCGCTCAGGGTTTCTGCTTTTTTCCATAAATCCATGGCCACGGACCAGTGCTCGGCCAGATCCCGACCCATGCCCGGTTCCTGGGAGCCTTGCCCGGGAAAAACAATACCTCTATCCATGTATCCTCCGTGTACTAAGCTGCGCTGCTTGTAACGACAGCCACCCCCCAGGTAAAGAGGAAAACATGCCCAGCCAGGAGCTGTCATGCCCCCAACTATCCCTGCCCTGACCGAACACGCTGTATGCTCTGTGGCGCACGGCCTTGGTCGCGTTCTGAGCCAGGACCAGGCTCATAGCCTGCGAATATATCTTGATCTGCTGGTCAAATGGAACCAGCGCATGAATCTGGTTGGGCCTGGGGCCTGGCCAGAGATTGTGGAAACCCTGATTCAGGACTCCTGGCACCTGGCAGATCTGCTGCACAGTCAGGGCCTGACCCCGCGATACACTCTGGATTTAGGGGCAGGAGCTGGCTTGCCGGGCATTCCCATGCGCATGTTCTGGACCCAGGGAGAATATTTTCTGGTTGAACCGCGCCACAAACGCGCCATTTTTATGGACCAGGCCCTGGTGACCCTGGGCCTTTCCCGCACCCGCGTGCTCTGTATGCGCATGGAAGACCTGGGCCAGGAGTATCGCCAGGCTGAACTTATTGTCAGTCGGGCTTTTAAGCCCTGGCAGAACCTGCTTGGCGATGTGCGCTCGTACCTGGCCCCTGGCGGGCAGGTCGTGATTATGACCACAAGCCCGCAGCCAGCACAGCCAGTGCATGGATACAGCCTAAGGCATGTTGCGCCCTATGTTGTGCAAGGGAAAAATCGATTTTTCTGGCTCTTTGCAGTGGAAAAATAAGCTCCCAGCAGGCTGGGCAAAATAGTGTACGCTGGCGCGTCAGCCATGTGCGGTCACTTCAGAAAAATGCTGATTAATTCCGCCATGCTATGCTTGCTTCAGTGGTGTGCAGACGTACACTCAGCCCAAGGAAAGGGATAGAGACCGAGTTTGTCATGGGCCATACAGGCTGTTCGCAATGGTGCTCGCCCTTTCTGCCCCGGCCAGAATCCGGACAGTTCATTGCGAGTTTATATTCTATGGGTAGAGCGTAGCAATGCGGCAATTATAACCTGCTGATACGTCAAAGATTCTGGATTAGCGCAGCGCTTCCTGCTTCAATTCCTCGCGGTCGCAATGACTTGTTTCGATTTAATCAGTGCCTCTCTAAGTACCCACGCTACAGGAGCTATTCTTTATATTGTGCCATCAGGTAGGGCGCATTGGGGATGGTCGTTGTTATCTGCTGATTTTGCCAAGCATGACCTTGGCTCGTTCAAAATCCGGATCAAGAACCAGGGCCATTTTCATGTATTGATCTACTTCAGGGTAGCGGTTCATCTGGTAATAGACCAGGCCGATATTATACGGAATAAATGGGGACTCGCGCAGAATTTCAGGAGAGATGGATATGGCTTTATCAAATTCACAGATGGCCTTGTAGTATTCTTTGCCCTGCGCATAGGCCATGCCGATATTGTAATGCAGTCCGCTTTCATTGGGGATAAGGCGCAGTGCACGTTGGTAGGCCTGGATTGCGTCTTGCCAGTTGCCTTCTTTGCGCAACGACATCCCCATTTCATTGACCATCCACAAATCTTCCCGCGTAATATTCTCGCCTTTTGTTGTAATGGCCTGCTCCATGAATTGCATGGCCTGTTCCGGGTTATGGTCGCGGAGTTTGAGTCCGATATCCATGAATGTGGAGGCCAGCAGATCATTGGCCTGAACTTCAACAATATGGATTGCTTCCTGATAATATTTTTCAGCGGTTTTGTCCTCGCCTTCCCGGCTGTAGAGCGCGCCAATGTCAATTTTGCGGGTATGATTAAGAGGCGAGATTTTATCCATGAGCAGCAGATATTTGAGGCTGTTTTTGATATTCTGGGTTTCTGCGTACAGATCCACCAGCCGTTGCAGGGGTTTAAGGTTCAGTTTGGATTCTTTAGCGGCCTGAGTATAAAAAAACTCAGCCTCTTCATATTCGTGCATCAGTTTTGAAATATCTCCTTTCAGAATCAGGCAAATCGAACTGTTGGGTTTTTGCTGAAGCAGAAGGTCAATGCGTTTATTGGCCTCATCAAAATTATGTTGAGCAATTAGCTTTTCTATATTTTCAATTTCATTGTAAAAATTATTTATAGGCTTAATGGTAAACGCAATTTTCTGAATTATATTATTAACAGAAATTGGTTTGATAATGATTGAATCTGCTTCATTTTCAGCAATAAAGGCCACGTGATCTTCTGAAATTTCTGGAGTGATGCAGATGATTTTAAGAGCATCACCAAAAGTCTGCTTAAAAATCTTAAAATCAAAAACATTGGATCGACCATGAAGTTTGGATTCAATAATCAAGAGCAGGCGAGGGCTGGTATGCAGTAATTCCTTACATTTTTTTCCAATATCAGCAGAGATACCTGCCACGGTCAATGAATCATAATTAAGGCCAAGTGCGCGAAGTGCAGCCCGCATTGTCTTAATAAACATATCATCATTGGTAACAAGAAAAAATACACCATGTTGATTTGTTACATAGTGTCGAACTATCTGGTCATAAATAGCCGAGGCGTCTTTTCTAAGAAGTTGTAGGCTCATAAACGCATCATTTATGTTGTGGGTGGAACAGATGAAATCAGGGTGCACAGCCCCTGCTATTTGGGGCCGCTATGGACGTTTGCAGCAGCAAATGTAGCCATGTCTGTATAGATATTTGCCGCACAGCGCAGCAAAAAAATGGCCATGGCAGCCCCAGTGCCTTCACCCAGGCGCAAGCCTAAATTAAGGAGCGGGCGTGCATTCAGAGCCTGTAAAACTGGCTGAAACCCAGGTTCTGCAGAAACATGGGAGAAAAAAGCATAGTCAAGAACAGGGGGGCAGATGGCCCGTGCAGCAACCAGGGCGCTGGTGGAAATAAAGCCATCAATGACCAGTGCCTGGCGCAGACTGGCACCACCTAACAATAAACCAGTCAATGTAGCGATTTCAAATCCGCCCAGTGCAGCCAGAATATCAATGGGATCAGCAGCGCGGATACAGGAGGCATGGAGTTCCAGGGCCGAGGAGATTACCTGAATTTTATGGGCAATTCCTGCATTACCCAGCCCTGTGCCTGGGCCTGTAATATCCTGGGGCGCAAGATTAAGATAGGCGCAGTACAAAGCCGTGGCCGCAGTGGTATTGGCAATGCCCATTTCTCCGGTGCCAAGGGTGACAATACCTTCCTGAGCAGCCTGCTCGGCCAGCCTGATTCCATTTTCCAGAGCCTGGATGCACTGGG
>JAAYGZ010000212.1 GCA_012727515.1 Desulfovibrionales bacterium | reverse complement strand
GGGCTGTACTGGGCAAGGGGTTTAGGGATTGGTTTGTGCAGGAGCAAGCCGATGTGCTGGGCCTGCAGGAAGTCAAGGCCCTGGAGCACCAGGTAGGCGAGGACAGACATTTTGACGGCTATCATTGCTATTGGAACGCGGCCCAGGTCAAAAAAGTATATTCAGGCACGGCCTGCTATGCCAGGGAAAAGCCTTTGACTGTGCGCCATGAGCTGCCTGATGCCATGTACCAGGGTGAGGGAAGGGTTATTTACCTTGAATATCCTGCCTTTCATTTTTTCAACATTTATTTTCCTAATGGCCAGATGAGCCAGGAACGCCTGGACTATAAAATGGGCTTTTATGATGCTTTTTTAGTCCATGCCCAGGAGCTTCGACGTTCAAAACCCATTGTAGTCTGTGGGGATTTTAATACGGCGCACCGAGAAATTGATCTGAAAAACCCCAAGGCCAATGAAGGCACCTCAGGTTTTCTGCCCATAGAACGGGCCTGGATAGATCATTTTATCAGTCATGGCTATGTGGATACATTTCGCCTTGTTCACGGGGATGTGCCAGATGCCTATTCGTGGTGGACATACCGTTTTGGCGCTCGCTCCCGCAACGTGGGCTGGCGGATTGATTATTTTTTTGTTTCAGAAGAATTGCGTTCTGCTGTGCGTGACGCCTGGATTGATGCTGCTGTGCTGGGCTCAGATCATTGTCCGGTCGGGCTGGCGTTAGAGGTTTGACCATGAGAGACGTCAAGGAACCCTCTGCGCTCAATCTTGGGCATACACAAGGTATTCGACAAGACAGGCCCTCTATAACGTGTCCATTTCCTCATGTTTCACTTGAGATATGGTCTGAATTTTGTTCTGCCAGTGCAGAACTGGCAGCGGCAGTGGCGACAGAGTACGCATCAGAGCATGAATCTGCTCCCTGAGCAGGATTATTTTTATTGCTATTCAGACGTTGATTCTTTAGGGCGGGCCTTGCACTTTCTCAGGGCAGCCCTTCATTATTCCGCCCGCCGTTTACGTCTGTGCTTGTTACTTCGATACTAAGAAAAAAATGTTTGGTGTTTCCCGTCTTGGACAGTCGGCCTTGCGCATATGGCCCGGTTCCAGAGCCGGGTGGTATTCCTTTTGACCGCGAGGCATGTGCCCGCAAGGCAATTATATGACGACGTTTATTGATTTAGGCCTTTCTGAACTGACGATCCAGGCATTGTCCCGCAAGGGCTTTGAAGAACCAACCCCCATTCAGGTCAAAACTATTCCTGCTGTGTTGGCTGGAAAAAATGATATTGTGGCCCAGGCCCAGACAGGCACAGGCAAGACAGCTGCTTTTGGCCTGCCCTTGCTTGAACTTCTGGAAGAAAACACGCGCCCGGTCCAGGCGCTGATTCTGACTCCAACCCGCGAGTTGGCTATCCAGGTAGCTGAAGAGATTAACTCACTGCGTGGCGGACGACAGATAGCCATTACGCCTATTTACGGCGGCCAATCCATGGAAACTCAACTGCGCAGCCTGAAACGCGGCGTGTCAGTAGTGGTGGGAACACCTGGGCGCGTCCTGGATCACCTGCGCCGGGGCAGCCTGGATGTTTCCCAGATTCGTTTCATGATTCTTGATGAAGCTGATGAAATGCTCAACATGGGATTTTTAGACGATGTGCGCGAGATTATGGATCAGACAGCGGCAGAAAAGCGGACCATGCTATTTTCCGCCACCATGCCTCCGGAGATCTTGCGCAT
>JAAYGZ010000211.1 GCA_012727515.1 Desulfovibrionales bacterium | reverse complement strand
ACCCACTTGTAAGCCATGCTGCCCCGCCCCGAAAATCTGTCCCCCACCTGTCCCCCAAAAAAGGGTTTAGCAGGGTGATTTTCCGTGATTGTTTGTGAAAACAAACTAGTCATAACCCATTGACAGGTCAAGGACTTTATGACTTTTGGTGACACCCTGTGAAAGCACCAAAACCGGATTTAAAATCCCTTGTCCTTCGGGGCGTGCGGGTTCAAGTCCCGCCCTGGGCACCAATAAAAATAAAGGACTTACTGCTAAAATTGCGGTAAGTCCTTTTCTTTTGAAAATCACGGCAAAGCATGACCTGAAGTAAATTCCAGAGCAATAAGAGCAATAGTTGTAGGCCCAACTTTTGCCCTGGGAAATATATCTACAAAAAGGCGCGGTAATCCACGCGCAACGCCCTGGCCAGCTTGGGCATACGCAGACCTGCAGACCAGCAACTGCCGTGATTCAGACGGCCATACTTTTTATGTACCAGATATTTCAGGCACAGCGTATCCAGTGCATCTCTAAAAATGCTTGCGATTTAATGTAAAGATCAGCCACATGGTCACGCCCTGGATAAGAAGAGCCACTGCAGAAAGCCCCCAATACGCCAAAGAAAACTTTGCCACCAAGCCAGCATCCATCATTCCGCGATTAAGCCAGAAGTGCAGCATGACTGACAAGGCTACCCCTGGGCAAACCAGGGCATACGATCCTGGAGACGCTGCTGACCCTGTTATAAATTTGGGAATATAATCAAGGCGCTGTAAAACCAGCCAGGTCAAAAGAGCAAAAACCACCTGCGCGGACAAAAATTGCGACAAAAGGATCAGTCGCTCGGCACTCCCGCTCGCTGATCCAAAATGCACTCCCAGCCCATGAGTTTGGCGCAAAACCAAAATACCTAGCACCGTCAAAAGCGGAATAAAGACGGATAAAGTTGGCGCTGTTTCAATGCTTGCTCCGTTTTCCAGCAATGAACGAATGCCAAGAATCAGGGCCACCAGAGCAATAAGGCCAGAAGTCACAAGAAAAAAAGTTGATACAACCAGCCCAACTCCAGCCACAAGAGGTGTGGCAGACAATCCTGCTGGTGCAGCCAGCCCAACACCAACCATGGCAAGGGCAAAGGCCGGCAACGCCTGGGCAAAAGAATTGTTGTTCACGCAGCTGAAACCACCAGACGTAAAGACTCGCCCTAAAAAATTGCCAAGCATACGCAACGCCAGCACGCCAATTCCCAATAAAGCCAAAAGGGCCACAGGAAACAGATATTCCACAACACTCCACAACCCAGGCACAAAAACCATACCAAGGATAAAACAGACATTGACACTCATGGCCAGGGCCAGAGGCATGGCCAGGACCTGAGTTTCAGCATTGGAGGACACTGCCTGGGCATACGCTGATGTGTGCGTCCAGGCCTGATAGCGAGTTAAATTCCAGAGCAGATATCTGATGTTAAGTACAGCGTAATACGCGATACCAATCACGGCCACACTAATCATAACCTTGCCTGGCAGTGCCTCTGTTGCAAAGGAGGCAAGAATATCCTCAAAAACAGGAACTGACTTGCCTGGATGGCTTGTCCAATGCATCAACCACATAAAAAAAGCGACAGCCATGCCTCCACAGCCCAAAGAAGCCAAAAAATATAATGGCGAATATGTGTCAGATGGCTTGTCAGAAAGTCGCTGCTGAATACTGGATACATTTTTTGCAGTTACCATGGATACTCCTGTGCGTGTTAGATGGGTAGCTGTACTCGTTATCTCCGCTGATTTTACGTTAACTCAGTCCATACCATCTGGGTTGACCATCATCAAGACATCAACAGATAACCCTAAAAACTGACTGTGATAATTCAGAACCTATCCTGTTTTATCAATATTTTTTGAAGAAATTCTGAAAAACAAACCCCTGCCAATAGTTATGACAGGGGTTTGTCAGTATGAGCCGCCCTTGGGCAGCCAGCGGGAACAGAGGGGATTATCAGCCCTGGATATGCGCCTCCAGCTTGGTCAGGGCCGCAGCAATACCTTCTGGCCTGGAGCCTCCGGCCTGAGCCATGTCCGGACGCCCGCCACCTCCGCCCTGAATTTCAGCAGACACAACCTTCACCAATGCTGGCGCTGTAAACCGGTCATGCACATCCTTGCTCACAGCCACCACAAGCATGGCCTTGCCATCAATCTCAGCAGCCAGGGCAATAATGCCGCTGGCCAGCTTGGAGCGCAGATCATCCATCAAAGTGCGCAAGGCGTTTATATCCGGGGCCTCCACCTGCCTGGTCAGCACAGTAATGCCGCTAATCTGCCTGGCCCCGGCCAGCAGATCCTTGCCACTGGCTGACATGGCCTTGCTGTGCAGGGCCTGCACTTCTTTGGTCAGGGCCTTCACCTGTTCCTGCAAGGCCTGGACTTTTTTCCCAACTTCGGCAGGAGAAGTTTTAAGCGCCAGACTTACGCTCTGCACCTCATCACGCTGGGCCTGCCAATAGCGCAGAGCATCCCAGCCAGTCAGCGCTTCAATGCGCCGCACTCCAGCAGCAATGCCAGCCTCAGAAAGAATGCACAATGACCCTGCCTGGCCCGTGGACGTAAGGTGCGTGCCCCCGCACAGTTCAACAGATTCTCCGGCCATTTCCACCACGCGCACATCTGCTTCGTATTTTTCTCCAAACAGGGCAATAGCCTGCTTTTCCTGCACAGCCTGATCATAGGGCATGACCTGGGTGGCAATGGGCGCGTCTGCCAGAATAGCCCGATTGACCTCGTCCTCCACCTGGCGGATTTCTTCCGCGCTCATGGGCGCAATATGGGAAAAATCAAAGCGCAGACGCGCTGGCCCAACGAGCGAGCCTGCCTGCTTGATATGCGTGCCCAGCACCCGGCGCAGGGCCGCATGCAGTAAATGCGTGCACGAATGATTGCGCGCCGTGGCCATGCGCACCCCTTCTTCAACCACCAGGTCCACGGCCTGATCAGCAAGCAGCTCACCCTGGGTCAGCTCTATTTTGTGCACTGTCAGCGATGGCAAAGGTTTTATCGTGTCCACCACCCTGGCCAAGCCTGTGGGACTGTGCATACGTCCACTATCGCCCACCTGGCCGCCAGATTCACCATAAAAAGGCGTGGCGCGTGTGACCACATAGCCCTGGCCACTGGTTAAACGCTCTACAGGCTGCCCTTCTGCGTCCAGCAAGGCCACGATACGGCTGGCACATTGCAGGCTGTCGTAACCGATAAATTCTGATTCCAGACCAGTGCCAAGCACAGCGGAAAACTGCCCGGCCAGGCCCTTGTCCCCAGAACCGCTCCAGGCCTTTTTGGATTTTTTCTTCTGCACAGCCATGTGCTCGCGAAAACCTGGCTCATCAACGGCAAAACCCTGTTTTTCTGCAATATCATTGACGATATCCAGGGGAAAACCATAGGTATCATACAACTTAAACGCGGTTTCCCCGGAAATAACCCGTGTTCCGGCAGCGTGCAGGCTTGCCATTTCCTCTTCCAGGATACGCAAACCCTTATCCAGGGTTTCGCCAAAGCGTTCTTCTTCCTGGCGCACCACACGTACCATAAAATCCTGATTGGCCACCAGTTCCGGGAATGTCTCGCCCATTTCCCGCACCACCTGGGCTGTGGTCTGATATAAAAATGGTTCGTTAAATCCCAGCAGTTTGCCAAAACGGTACGCCCGGCGAATAAGGCGGCGCAACACATAGCCCCGGCCCTCGTTGGAGGGTAACATGCCGTCAGCCAATAAAAAGGCAATGGCCCGGCTATGATCTGCAATAACCCGCAGCGCAGTATCAGTATCTTCGTGCTCCCGGTAGCGCACTCCTGCCTTGGCCGCCATGGCCTGAATCAGGCCCTGAAACAGGTCTGTATCAAAATTTGAGCGCTGGCCCTGGCAAATAGCTGTTACCCGTTCCAGGCCCATGCCTGTATCAATGCTTGGTTTGGGCAGGGGCGTCATGATTCCGTCTTCTGAGCGATTAAACTGCATGAAAACCAGGTTCCAGATTTCCAGAAAACGGTCACAGTCGCACTTGCCAATGCCGCACTCTGGTCCACACGCCATGTCAGCGCCCTGGTCCACATAAATTTCCGAACATGGCCCGCAAGGGCCTGTGTCGCCCATGGCCCAGAAATT
>JAAYGZ010000210.1 GCA_012727515.1 Desulfovibrionales bacterium | reverse complement strand
GCTTCATTGCTGACCCTCCCGACTCTTTTCAGGGCATAGTCCGTCCAGCAGCAGCGCGAGCGCGTGATGCCGTAAAACTTCTTTGTCCAAGGCAGGCATAATCGGAATTTTACCGAGCATGTCCCACGCCGTTATCGGAAGCATGACCACGGCCATGATGGATGTCATTACAAGAGGTGGACTGATCATGGGGTTTACGGTTCCTTTCTGTTGCGCCAGGGAAAGGGCACTGATCACAGTGGCGAGACGCTCCAATGGAACAAGTGTCAGCAACCGCTCCCGCAGCATACCGCCCGGATTAAGTATTTCGCGGCTCCATAACTGTGGAAGTTGCGGCATCTTTTCCACTGCTTCGAGCAGGCGATCTACAAATTCTGTGACAATCCGGCGCGGTTCCGCCAGAGCCTCCTCCGAAACTCCCGCCCAGATGTATTCTATGGCAGGGGCCAGCCGTTCAGCAGCAATGGCGTCCAACAGACCTTCGCGGTTACCGAAATAGTAATGCACCATGGCTGAGGTGACCCCGGAGTCCTTGGCTATTTGCGCAATGGTTGTTCCGGCGATGCCGTGCCCGGCAAATAGGGTCAGGGCGCTGTCCAGAATTCTTTCGCGCCGGCCTTCGCTCTCCTTTGCCGGAGGGCGACCTTGGTGTGAGTATTTGCGATTTGTTTTCTTCATGACCACTAACTAACTTATTAGTTAATTAGTGACAAGCATTTTTCTGGAACTCAGTCCAATAGCCATGTTACCATCTCCCTCACTTGTCCAAACCTTCATCCCATACACCGCAACTCAGGCCTGGGGGATTTGTTATGGAGCAAAGCAGAACAGCAGAGAGCAGGGCACATACGCGCAAACATGATCTTATGGCATCAGATCTCAAGACAATCCTGCACTCCAAGCGGGCTAACATCTATTATCTTGAGCATTGTCGTGTATTAGTCCACGGCGGTCGGGTGGAGTATGTTACAGAGGCGGGGAAAAAATCGCTTTATTGGAACATACCCATTGCCAACACAACGTCAATTTTACTTGGCACCGGAACTTCAATTACTCAGGCAGCCATGCGCGAACTGGCCAAGGCTGGCGTCATGGTTGGATTTTGTGGTGGCGGAGGGACACCATTACTCAGTGCCAACGAATATGACATTGAAGTTTCATGGCTTTCGCCGCAAAGTGAATACCGCCCAACTCAGTATCTTCAGGCATGGGTCAAATTTTGGTTTGACGATGCTGCCAGGCTGGCTGCTGCTAAATCACTTCAGGATGGACGGCTAGATTTTATCATGCGCAGTTGGGGGCATCCAAAAACTTTTGGCGATCAGGATTTTTCAGTTGACTACGAGCGGTTAGAATCTCTTGTGGGCTCTACGCGCCAAGCTATCCAGCACATACATGAGCCAATGGCGCTGCTCGCAGAAGAAGCACGTCTGACAAAGGAACTTTTCAAGCTGGCAGCACGAAGCGTTGGTTATGGCCAGTTTAAACGCGCCAAGCGAGGCACTGGCACTGACCCGGCCAATAGGCTGCTCGATCATGGCAACTATCTTGCCTATGGCCTTGGAGCTACGGCGACCTGGGTGCTGGGCATCCCGCATGGTTTGGCTGTAATGCATGGAAAAACCAGACGGGGCGGATTGGTTTTTGACGTGGCTGATTTAGTCAAAGATGCGCTTATTCTCCCCCAGGCCTTTATTTCTGCCATGCGTGGTGATGATGAACAAACTTTCCGCCAGTCGTGTATTGATGTCCTGACTCGTAATGAAGCCCTTGATTTTATGATTGATACGCTCAAAGATCTGGCTATAAATGTCGCCAGGACAATACAATGAATATCCTTCTTATTTCTGAGTGCACCGGTAATGCCATTAAAGAGACGCGGCGCATTTTGGACCAATTTTCCCAGCGTCGCGGGGTGCGGACGTGGCAAACTCCCATCACAAAGGCCGGCCGTGATACATTGCATCGTTTACTCCGACAAACTGCACGCAAAAATACTGCTGTGGCCTGTTATTGGATTCGGGGAGTAGATCATACTGAGCTGCTGTGGATAGTTGGCGCAGCAAGCCGTTTTAATGCACAAGGGGTAGTGCCGACAAACGAGACAACGAGAAATATTTTACGCTCCAAAGATGAAAACGACTGGCGCACGCTTTCGGAAATCCATCTCCTATCATCCATTGCTGCTCTCTGGCATGACCTGGGCAAAGCCTGCACCCAATTCCAGCAACGGCTAAAAAAGCCCAGTATGGAGCGCAATCTGATTCGCCATGAATGGATTTCCCTGCGCCTTTTCCAGGCCTTTGTTGGCCAGGATGATGATGTAACATGGCTCACACGTCTGGCAGAACAAAACATCTCCACCCCCGACTGTTTACAGTCTTTACAATCCGATGGGCAAGGTGCTCTCTCGCCCAACCCTTTTCCTGCATTGCCACCGCTGGCCCGGGTCATTGGCTGGCTTATTATTACTCATCACCGTCTTCCTGTGCGCCCTGGCGATAAAAACACTGGTTTGCAGGCAGCCATGCTTGAAAATGTTCAAAATAACATCACTGCTTTCTGGAACGAGCCGTCAGACCTGTCTGATCTGCACAAAGTTACGCAGTATTGGGAGTTTGCGAAAAAACTCCCTGTTGATGTATCCTCCTGGCAGGAGCGTGCTGCCAAACATGCAAAAAAACTTCTGGAACGTTTATCCAGCCGACCTATACAACTTGATAATCAGTATGTGTTGCACCTTGCCCGGCTATCCCTGACCTTGGCTGACCATAGCTTCTCCGGTATTGATTTTTCTGAAAACCGCAAAACAGCTCCTGACAGCAAACAATTTTTTGCCAACACTGCCAAAGGCGTCCTTAACCAAGCTCTTGAGGAGCATTTGCTCGGCGTTGAACGACTTTGTGGCCACATTGCACATGCCTTGCCAAAGCTAACAAATGAGCTTCCACGTCTGGTCCGGCACAAGGGGCTGCGCAGGCGTACAAAAACAGAGCGTTTCAAATGGCAGGACAAGGCTTTTGATGCAGCAATGAGTATCCGAGAAAAGGCAGCAAACCAAGGAGCCTTTATCGTCAATATGGCGTCAACAGGGTGTGGTAAAACATTGGGTAATGCTCGTATCATGTATGCCTTGGCAGGTGAGAGCCAGGGAATGCGCTGCGCCTTTGCCCTGGGGTTACGGACGCTGACATTACAAACCGGGCGAGAGTACCGTGAACGTCTGAATCTGAGTGAAAATGAAGTGGCTGTTTGTGTGGGTGGATCAGCAAGCCGTGCATTGTTTGAACATTTTTCCCAGGAATCCTCTGGGGAATCTTTTGGTGCGGAATCAGCGCAGAGCTTGCTGCCTGGTGATGGCCATGTTGTTTTTGAGGGCAATATGGATGCCCACCCAGTGTTAAGTCGCATAGTTAAAGATGCTCAGGTTCGGGCAATGCTAGCGGCACCTATTGTTTCCTGCACCATTGATCATTTGATTCCGGCCACAGAAAGCCTTCGGGGAGGACACCAGATCGTGCCTATGTTGCGTCTGCTCACCAGTGATCTGGTTTTAGATGAGCTTGACGACTACGACATTGACGATCTGCCTGCTATTGCCCGCCTGGTTCACTGGGCGGGAATGCTTGGCTCAAGAGTACTTATTTCTTCTGCAACTCTCCCGCCGGGCCTGGTTACAGGCATGTTTGAAGCCTACCTGGAAGGGCGACGTATTTTTCAGCACAATCGCGGAGAGCAATTAAACGCACCGCTGTCTGTCTGTTCTATATGGACTGATGAGTTCCATGTTCACACCAACGACTGTTCAGATGTGACTGTATTCATGCAGGGCCACGCAGACTTTGTGAACAAAAGAATAGAACAGATCAGCCTGGCACCTGCATTGCGAAAAGGAGCCTTGCTTTTGGTCCCTGACAGCATTTCCGGGGATTTTAAAAAAACTTGCGAAAATTTTTCCCAGATCATTTTGAAAGGGGCTATGGACCTGCACACAAAACACCATAGCACTGACCCCATAACGCAAACCAAGGTCAGCTTTGGCCTGGTTCGCATGGCCAATATCAGGCCCTTACGAGAAATAGCCCATTATTTATTTACTCAGGAAATATCAGGGCCGATCCGTATCCATCTTTGTGTATATCATTCGCAATTTCCCCTCCTTATGCGCTCTGCAATTGAGCAGCGATTAGACAGGGTACTTAATCGCAAAAACCCTCTGGCTGTTTTTGATACACCAGATATTCGTGCGTTACTGGATGCTGAGCCCAACCTGGAGCATATCTTTATGGTCTTAGGCTCGCCAGTGACTGAAGTGGGGCGCGATCATGATTATGATTGGGCAGTAGTTGAGCCATCGTCCATGCGCTCTATTATTCAATTAGCTGGTCGAATCCGCAGGCACCGGCCATGTACATGCACTGAGCCTAATATTTTTATTTTGTCTCGCAATGTTAAAAGTATCATAAATCCAGGCAAAGCCGCCTTTCTAAAACCAGGCTTTGAAAGTGAAGCCAGCATATTTAAATTACAGCATCACGACCTGAAACATATTCTACACCCGGAACACTACGAAATCATTACTGCACGTCCACGTATAGTGGCTCCTGAAAAACCCAATGCCGCGCAAAGTCTGGTAGATTTAGAACATGCCAGAGTTGCTCGTATTATGCAGGGTGAAGCGGTACGTCCCTTAAGTGCGAGGGAATTGCGGGCTGGGAAAAAACCAGTTTCATCTGTAGGCGCATATAGCTGGTGGCGTATGCCCGGCAGTATGCTTAGTGGTATTTTACAAAAAGAACAGCCCTTTCGTAAACAGACCAGGCCAGAGGTAGATTTAGCCCTTTTGCCTGATGAAGATGAACAGCATTGGGTGCTCAACAAAATTCAGCGTGACTATGCCCATACCTCTTATGCTCCCCAACCCCAAGATGAGCTTTTGACAGAAATTGGTATCAATTTTTCAGGCATGGTCTGCCCATGGGGACAGATTAGTTATATGGAGATATTGACGGGATTAGCTGAAGAAATGGATATGGATTTGCATACATGCGCTAAAAAATTTGGCACACTCTCCCTGCCTCAAAGCACCCAGGGCTGGACCTTTCATCCTGCCTTGGGGTTTGGAGAGAAAAAATAATCAAGAACTCTTCTGCCAACTGCCGTAAAGGCAGCTTAGAAAATAGAGTGGAAGATGCTTCTTTTTACTGCCGAACAGGCAGCCTGGCAGAGATTTTCGTGGACAAAGCAAATTTCTTGCTAATTCATCCAATTTTTTATGAAATTCCTATGAAAGGAATGTATGCAAAACGGATTGACCCATAGAATGGAATATGCTTATAACTATAACCAACATTTCATCTGACAACCAACCTACCTTGACGGAGGTGTTATGAACCAACCTGATCCGGAAGTTGTACGTGGACTACGCGCTGTCATTGATGACTTTCTTGCTGCCCGCAGAGATGCCAGGCTGGAAAAACTCACTCCAGATGACCCCAATTGGGACAAAATCCATAACCAATATGACCGTCAGGCCTGGTTGGCCGATGCAGCCAAACGAGTGAGACAAATTCAGGCGGCCACACATATTCTAAAAGCCATCAATCCAGATGCACGGGGCATTAACTTATACTGCAAGCCAAAGCAGTTATCAGAACACGAACTTATTGGCAGCCATCTTTTGCGCGATCATGCAACTGATGTTGTTGGTAATGCTGCTGCCCTTGATGTGAATAAATTTTTAACTCAGGAATATGAACAAAAGACCTTGCTGACCTGGATGGACAAGGACAAAGACGCCATGATTGCAGCCATGCAGGTTGATGATCCAGGTATTGCCCACGAATGGATTGAGTCTTTCCTTGGTTTTTTGTCCACAAGTCCAGAAGAATATGCTTCCCACACATTGGCCAAGCAAATGTACTGGCTTGTCCGGGATGATCCTCATGATGACCAGGGCTTTCATCTCCTTGCCCCTTTATATCCCAGCTCCCTGACGCAGCACATCTATACTACCATTCAGGAGCATCGGTTTGGAGAAAAAACCAAATTGGCTCGTGAGGCCAAAAAAAATAACCAACATTGTGAGCATATTTTACATACATATCCTGACCTTGCTGTGCAGAAATTTGGCGGAACCAAGCCACAAAATATCAGCCAGCTCAATAGTGAACGCAAAGGCATGAACTACCTTTTGGCATCATGCCCGCCTGTGTGGCGTTCGCGTTTTTTGCATCCCCCATACAGAATCACATCCATATTTGATCGTTTTGGTCGCAACAAAGAAGTACGGACCTTGGTTCGGGAATTGCGATTTTTTCTTGAGTCAGACCCTCCCTCCAACCAGGCAACCCGTGACAAACGTGATAATGTTCTTTCCTGTATCCTGGGTGACATACATAGCCTTGCTGCGGAATACCGCAATTTACCTGCTGGCTGGAGCAAAGACTCACGCTGCCTTTTGCCAGAAGCAGAGATGTGCTGGCTCGATCCTGGACGCTCTGTTCTGGATGCCGAGTTTGCGGATCTCTGGCAACGCATGGAATGGGCAGGAGAAATAAAGCACCGATTTGCAAACTGGCTTAATGCCGGGCTTGGCCAAAACATACCCCTGGGTGATATTGAGCATGCATATTGGGCTGATTTTTTCGATGATGAAGCATGGCAGCGTCATATTCATTCTGATGCGAGCATGATCTTAAAGGGAGGTCAACATGTCTGATCTGTTGCGCAAAAGTGACGGCGTGTTGATTTTGCCACGCTTACGCATACAAAATGCCAATGCCATTTCTTCCCCCATGACCTGGGGTTTTCCATCCATGACCGCTTTTTTGGGTTTTATGTGGGCGTTAGAACGCAAGTTAAACAACCGCTACCCTCTTATTTTTCATGCTGTTGGTGTTGTGTGTCATGATTTTGCGCCCCAGGTGAGTACAGGCGGATTTACCAAATCTTTTTCTTTGTCGCGCAATCCTGTGGGCAAGGATGGCAAATCTGCGTCCATTGTTGAAGAAGGCCGTGTGCATCTGGATCTTTCTTTAGTTTTTGCAGTGGATGGGGGTTTGCTGACCGCCCCAGTTCAGGATCAGGATCAGGCGTTGCGGGATATTCAGGATATTCTGACATCCATGCGCATTGCTGGCGGAACCATTTTGCCTGCATCTTTTTCCCGTGCTCCTCTGCTTTGGGTCATAGACGATGATGAAGAAAAACAGACCAGACTATTTCGTTCAATTCTGCGTACACTTTTGCCTGGTTTCTGTCTGGTTGAACGCTCGGATCTTTTGGAAAAACACTATCAGCAGCTTGTAAGGCAAGATACCAGCACAACTCGTCTTGATGCCTGGCTTGATCTTTCCAGGCTCAATTATCAGGCAAAGTGGGAAGATGAAGAAAAAAATACCGTTACATGGGAGCATGATCGCAGCAGGGAATGGATCGTGCCTATTCCTCTTGGTTATGCAGCCTTGACAGACGTGCAGGAACCAGGAGCGGTGTTAAATGCCAGGGATACTACAACCCCATTTTGTTTTGTAGAAGCTATGCTGGGGATTGGACAGTGGATAGGACCACATCGTTTAACAGATCTGCACCAAATGCTTTGGTATGCAGATTACAATGAAAAGGCTGGAGTATATCGTTGTCGTAATGATTATGCAGTATGAGTATGAGCCGTTTCAGGCCTGATAATGCACCACACAACAGATACACATATCAAGTAAAGGAGATGACCATGAAGACTGCCTCTGTTTTAGCCTTTGAACGAAAGCTTGATCCTTCTGATGCTTTGTTGTTTTCAGGTACATGGAAGATGCGTGACAATGCCCAGGGCTGGCTTCCTGTTGCTGTGCGCGAAAAATCTGTGCGCGGCACAATTTCCAACCGTTTAAGTACTAAAGCACAAGATCCGGCCAAACTGGATGCGGCTATTGAAAACCCTAACCTCCAGACAGTTGATGTTGCTACCCTGGCAACAGGCCACGATACCCTGAAGGTTAGTTTTACCTTGCGCGTGTTGCCCGGAACAGGACATCCTTCAGCCTGTAATGAACCAAAATACCGAGAAAAGCTTATTTCCACAGTCAGCTCCTATGTAGCAGAGTACGGATTTTTAGAACTTGGGTACAGATACGCCTGCAACTTGGCCAATGGCCGTTTTTTATGGCGCAATCGCATTGGTGCAGAACAAATTGTGGTC
>JAAYGZ010000209.1 GCA_012727515.1 Desulfovibrionales bacterium | reverse complement strand
CGAGGGAGCTTGCGACCGAAGCAATCTGAGTCGCACATGGACGTCATCGCGAGGCACGAAGTGCCGTGGCGATCTCCTGCTCCTATGCTCAAGATTGCCACGCCCCGCTTCGCGGGTCTCGCAATGATGGGATAGACCCGCCCCCTATACCACATTGGTATATCGGCATCGGGTGTGCCATAAGGAAGTATCACTACTCATCCTTAAACATCTGGAGGCGGGTCATGAAACAAGTATGCCGTATTGGGCTGGATATCGCAAAGAATAAATTTCAGGTGCATGGCGTGGACAAGAACGGAAAGGATCTCTTCAATAAGCAGCTAAATCGAAACAATGTACTGAGATTTTTTGCCAATCTTCCTGTTTGCCTGGTTGGCATGGAGGCATGCAGTGGGGCCCATCATTGGGCCAGGGAAATTGAGAAGCTGGGTCATCGTGTTGGGCTTATTTCTCCGCGTCTTGTCAAACCCTTTGTCATCAACAACAAAACCGATGCAGCAGATGCCCGGGCTATTTGTGAAGTCGTTGGCAGACCATCAACTCAATTTGTAGCCGTGAAAACTATAGATCAACAAACCCTGGCTCTTTGGCACGCAGCCAGGGAACGACGGGTGAAACACCGCACATCCCTTGCAAACCAGATACGTAGTATTTTGACAGAATTTGGAATTGTTTTGCCTACGAGCATAGATATCCTTCGAAGGCATCTGCCAGCAATCATAGAAGACCTTGAAAATGGGTTGAGTACAGCTGCCCGTGACCTTCTTTCTGACTTGTATCCAGAGTTGGTTGACGCTGACGCACTTGTTGAGCAGTCTGATAAGAAAATCAAGAAGGTAGCTCAAAACAGCGATGAGTGTAAACGAATTATGCAAATTCCTGGCATTGGTCCCATAACCGCTACTGCTCTTGTTGCTCATATCGGAGATGCCCGGCCATTTAAAAATGGCCGGGCATTTGCTGCGTATCTTGGGCTTACTCCCAGAGAATACTCATCGGGAGGAAAGCGCAAACTCATGGGGATTACCAAGCGTGGCAATGTGTATCTGCGCAAGTTGCTCATCCAGGGAGCACGAAATGTTTGTCGGGCATGGGTGCGTTCTCTGATTCCTCCCACAGATGATCCACACAAAATGTGGGTCAGGGGGGTGTCTGACAGAAGAGGCAAATTTATAGCATCCGTGGCTTTGGCCAATAAAACAGCTCGTATTGTTTGGGCTGTATTGGCCAGGGGTGAAGAATATCACTTTGCCCAAGCACATGGCTAAGGCAGTATTTGCGGCGTTTGCCTGTGATATTTTGCGAATATCACAGGCAAACGCCGCGCTGAAACTAACTCTGTTACACTCACCCTAGGAAGTGCTACAGAACATTTGATGCACAAACGAACGAACCGGCTTTGGGAAACTCCGGACTCGTCATCGGCAGAAAACATGCCGTCGCAATGATAGGAACCCAAAGCGCGAATCTCATCAAGGCACAGCCAATAGGCCAGATGCCGGATACATGACCGCATTCCTCTCGTTTGATGTAAAAAATGTTTTGACACTTGGGGCGGGTCTATACATGACGTTCTCGGCTTTGCGCAATGACGGGCTTTTGTACGCTCCTCGCCATAACTGCATAAGGCAAAGGCACACCCAAGGGCGTCATGGCGAGCACGAACACAGCAAAGTGCGTGGCCATCTCCCCCAAGGGACTCTCTGCCGCATCCATCCAAAATTCATCCTTACGGATACAGGCACCCTGACGGGTACAGGTCCACGCTCCCGTTGGCCGCTCGCCATGACACCTTTTGACCATCAACTATTAACTATAAGCCATTAACTACCAACCATTTACTCTGCGGAAAAGACCTCATCAATGGTCCTGGCAAAAAGGATACGTTCAGCCCACAAAGCGAGTTGTTCCGGCGTTGCGTTCTGTACATGCTCCTGGACAGTTCTTTGGAAGACCTGATCACCAAACTTGGCAGCAATCTGGTGCTTCAGGATGGTGGCCTGACCTTTCATCAGCCCTTGCGCTTCCCCTTCCATACGACCTTCCATACGACCCTGGGCGATCCATTTTTCGTTGAAAAGCGGGAGTTGTTCTGTCAGCATCTCTAACACCTCTTCAAGTTCAGTTACTTCAGGCAGTGTGGCATCTTCTTCCAGGCGCTGCCTGACTATGCGCTGCACCCACACTGCAAAGGCCCGGCGCAGGCTGCGGCTTTG
>JAAYGZ010000020.1 GCA_012727515.1 Desulfovibrionales bacterium | reverse complement strand
GATGTATATGCCCTGTGCTTTGAGCATCCGGCCCTGTCTGCGGAGCAGCGCAAGGAACTGCAGAACACCTTTTCCGCCCTTGGTCAGGCCCATGTCTTGCCGGAAAAACTTTTTGACGCCTATACCGGGCTTATTGGCTCTGGCCCGGCCTATGTCTATGCTTTTATGGAAGCACTTATTGATGCTGGCGTTACCTTGGGCCTGCCGCGTCCAGATGCAGCATCCATGGTCAAAGGCCTTATGACCGGAACAGCCCTCATGGCAGAGCCTGAGCAGGCCCATCCAACCCTGCTCAAGGAAATGGTCACCTCTCCTGGCGGCACAACCATGGCAGGGCTTAATGCCCTGGATGAACACGGATTTCGTCATGCCATTATTCAGGCTGTGTGCGCGGCAACCAGGCGCAGCCTTGAACTGGGGCACGAGTAGCCCTTACGTTATGGAAGGCCTGCAAACACCCCGTCTGGTGTGCATGGCAGTGACCCCTGCGCATTTTTCTGAAATTTTCTCCCTGTACCAGCGCAATCAGGCGCTTTTAGCTTTGCTTGATCATGAACATGATCCAGCGCACCTGGCCACACGTTTTGTGCGCAAGGCCAATGTGCCTCTGGGCGGAAGTGTGCGACAGCTTTCTAAAGTGGTGCTGTTTTCTCCAGATCAGACCAAGATCAGGGGCCTGTGCAGCGTGTATTACGGCTATCCGGAGCCGCATATAGCCTATGTGGGGGAATTGTTTTTTGCACCAGATGCCCAGCGTATGGGCTTGGGGAGAGAATTGTATCTGGCCCTGGAAGCCCAGGTGCGCGTGCGGTCCATGCAGGCTGTGCGGGTGGGCGTGGGGCTGCGCAACTGGAATGCCTTGCGCTTCTGGATTCGTCTGGGATTTGTCCATATTACCGGCATGAGCGGAGCCAGAGACTTTACCCCTCAGGCCTATGCGTTTCTGGAATTGGAAAAAAACTGCACGCCTTGATTGTACGGGCCAGAGAATTTCTTGACACCAGCAGGCCTTGGGGCATACACGCTCTTTGCTTCGGGCGATTAACTCAGTGGTGAGAGTGCCATCTTCACACGGTGGAAGTCACAGGTTCAAATCCCGTATCGCCCACCACGATAATTCAACCCTTTCTGGTTTATGCTGGAAAGGGTTTCTTTATTTGTTCAGGGAGTACAAATACATGGATGATTATGCATTACTCGATAGCGGGGACGGGCAAAAGCTGGAGCGTTTTGGCCCTGTGCTCTTGATCCGGCCCTGTGCGCAGGCTGTCTGGGCGCCGCGTTATCCGGAACTCTGGGACAGTGCCACTGCATCCTTTGATCGCAAAGATGGGCTGAACTGGCATGGGCGAGAGCGTTTGCCAGAAACCTGGACCATTACTGTGCGCGGGGTGCGGATGCAGCTTTCAACCACAGATTTCGGGCATCTGGGGATTTTCCCCGAAACCCTGGACCTGTGGGATCAGATTCGTCGCGATGTGCAGGACGCTCAAAAAGAGCGCGATAGTGCTCCCCGGTTTTTGAATTTATTCGCGTATTCCGGGGGCGCGACCCTGGCAGCAGCTCAGGCCGGGGCCGCATGCTGTCATCTGGATGCATCGCGGGGCATGGTGGAATGGGCGCGGACCAACGCGGCCCTAAATGGGCTGGATCAGGCAGGTATCCGCTTTATTGTGGATGATGTGAGTGGATTTTTACGGCGCGAGGTGCGCCGGGGCCGCAAATATGACTGTGTGCTCCTGGACCCGCCGTCTTTTGGGCGTGGCAGGCGTGGCGAATTGTACAAGATAGAAAAAAATGTCCAAGAAACCCTGGAGCTTGTTCGTCAGGTGCTGTCAGACAGTCCGCTTTTTGTGGTGCTGACATCACATACGCCCGGATTTTCACCCATTATCCTTAAAAATCTGCTGGAGCAAAGCCTGGGCAGGGCAGAGCTGTCTTGTGGAGAAATGCTGCTGCAAGGCGGGCCAGAGGTACTGGATTTGCCCAGTGGTAACTGGGCCTGTTGGAAGTACGGGCAATAATTTTTCGTTGCAGCTCTGGCTTTGAGCCTTGGTTGACAAGCATGATGGCCTTTCCTAGTGCTTGAGCATTCACGGAGCATATCGCGCACATGCATTTTGTATGCGCCAGCTCTCAAACATTCTTCTGACCTCATGCCACCCCATGACAGCTACAGCCCCCAAAAAAACATCCTTGCTCCATGCTGCCACAGACGTATTCAGCGCTCATGCTGGCAGGTCCGGGCCTGCTGATACTGTACAGACCTTTGTGCTGCATGGCCCGTGGGCCAGGAGCCTATGAAGGTCGCTTTAGTCCATTACTGGCTTGTGGGCATGCGCGGGGGCGAAAAAGTCCTGGCAGCTCTGGCTGATCTGTTTCCCCAGGCCCATATCTATACCCATGTGCTGGACCGCTTGCGTCTTGATCCTGTCCTGGCCGAGCGCACCATTCACACCACGTTTATCAATTCCCTGCCCCGTGCTCAGCGCTGGTATAAAAATTATCTGCCCTTTATGCCTCTGGCTCTGGAAGAACTGGATCTGCGGGACTATGACCTGGTAATCAGCTCTGAATCCGGCCCGGCCAAGGGTGTGCTGACCCGCCCAGATGCCCTGCATGTGTGTTATTGTCACTCACCCATGCGCTATATCTGGGATTTATATCCGGAATATCGCCAGCACGCAGGGCGTTTGCGCCGTCTGCTTTTTGCGCCTCTGGCCCATTATCTGCGCCAGTGGGATGTAAGCAGCGCTGCCAGGGTTGATCATTTTGTGGCCAATTCTGCCTTTGTGCGCCAACGCATCAGAAAATTTTACCGCCGTGAGGCCACGGTTATATATCCGCCTGTCAACACAGGATTCTGGTCTGCCGGAACCTGTGAGCCTGGGCAGTATTTTCTTTTTGTGGGCGAACTGGTGCCCTATAAACGCGCTGACCTGGCCATTGCAGCCTGCACGGCCTTGCAGGTTCCTCTGGTGGTGGTTGGCGATGGCCCAGAGCGGTCACGGCTGGAAAACATGGCCGGACCACAGGTGCGTTTTATGGGCCGTGTGCCAGATGACACCCTGCGCACTCTGATGGGCTCGTGCTCGGCCCTGCTTTTTCCTGGGGTGGAAGATTTTGGGCTGGTGCCTGTGGAAGCCATGAGCTGTGGCAAGCCCGTTATTGCTCGCGCTGCTGGGGGCGCTTTAGAAACCGTGCTGCCATACAAAACCGGGCTGTTTTTCTCTGAGCCAAGCATCAAGGCAGTGGTGGACGCTATCACGGAGTTTCAGGCCCTGGAAACTCAGTTTATCAAGACAGATCTTCAGGCCCATGCAGAAAAATTTGATACGCAGGCCTTTAACGTGTCCATCCGGGATTTTATAACCCAGGCCCAGGCCGACCTATGAATACCTTTGCCCATGCTCATGCTGGACCGTGTATGACAGCCCTGACCCTGGGGGCTGATCTGCTGGCCCTGGCCCTGGCCTGTACCATTGCTGTTGTGGGCCGTTATCTAACGGGCGGGCAGTTTGAACTTGGGCTGTACCTGCATCTTTTTCCTTTTCTGGGCCTGTTTGTCGTGCTCTTGGCCATGCAGGGCCTGTACCCGCCGATCCTGATCAGCCCGCCTGATGAGCTTAAACGTCTGAGCCTGGCCATCAGCCTGGGTTTTGTGCTCCTGGCCGTGATTACTTTTTTTGCCAAGCATGGTCATTTGTATTCGCGCAGTATTGTTCTTGTGGCCTGGGGGTTGTCCCTGGGCCTGGTGCCCCTGGCCAGGGCCTTGTCCCGCCGCCTGGGCTATTCCCTTGGTATATGGGGCTATCCAACCCTTATTTTTGGAGCAGGCAATACCGGGCGCATTGTGGTCAAAACCTTGTGCAAGCAGCCGCGCCTGGGTTTGCGTCCGTTGGCATTTTTAGATGATGATGCAGATAAAATCGGCACTACCGTGCACGATGTGCCCGTGCTGGGCACTCTGGACCAGGCCACAACCCTGGGCCTTGATCCCCGAAAAACCATTGCCCTGCTGGCCCTGCCGCGCATTGACCGGGACCGGCTGAAGCATATTTTAGAAACCAAGCTCCACGCCTTTAGCCGCGTCATTCTTATTCCGGACCTTTTTGGCATTACCAGCTTATGGGTTTCTGCCACAGATATTGGCGGGATCATGGGCCTGGATATCCGTCATAAACTTTTAGACCCCCATCGCCAGGCCATGAAGCGCTGCATGGAAGTGGCGCTCATTATTTTATTTGTGCCGCTTCTGGCGCCTCTTATGGGTATGCTGGCTCTGGCCGTGCGCCTGGACAGCCCTGGCCCTGTTTTATTTCGGCATCAGCGCATTGGCCTGGGCGGGCAAGACATTACGATCTGGAAATTTCGCAGTATGCGTCAGGACGCGGCCCAATGTCTGGAAGACTGTCTGCAAGACCCGACCCTGCGTGAAGAATGGGCTGCCACACACAAACTGCGCCATGATCCCCGTGTCACCCGGCTGGGTCGTTTTTTACGTGCCACAAGCCTGGATGAGCTGCCGCAACTTATCAATGTGCTTACCGGGGACTTGAGCCTGGTAGGGCCACGGCCCATTGTCTGGGATGAGGTGGAACGCTATCAGGATGGTTTTGAACTCTACAAACGGGTCAAGCCAAGCCTGACAGGGCTGTGGCAGATTTCTGGCCGTTCCAGCACCAGTTATCGCCTGCGGGTGAATTTAGATGCTTATTATGTGCGCAACTGGTCAATATGGCTGGATATTTATATTTTGTTCAAAACGCCCCTGGAACTGCTCAAGGGCCGGGGTGCATATTAAGATGAACATACACAGTGCAGTACTTAGGAAAATGCTGATTAAACAGGAACAAGTCATTGCGAACGAAGTGAAGCAATCCAGAATCATTGACTTCTCAGCAAGTTATAGATTGCCACGTCACTACGCTCTACCCATAGGGCATAAACTCGCGATGACAGAATTAGTCAGCGCTTCCTTAGTACATGCTTGCGGAGCCAATGATGCGTATTCTTCCCCAGCGTATTGCCGATGTTCTTTTGCTTGAGCCGCGTATTTTTACAGATGAACGGGGTTTTTTTCTGGAAAGCTATCATGAAGCCCGGTTTGCAGAACTGGTAGGCTCGCCCATACATTTTGTGCAGGATAATCATTCCCGCTCCAGCCGCCATGTTCTGCGTGGCCTGCACTATCAGATCCGCGAACCGCAGGGCAAACTGGTGCGCGTTATTGCAGGAGAAATTTTTGATGTGGCCGTGGATCTGCGTCGCAGTTCGCCTACATTCGGACAATGGACCGGTGTGTATCTCAGCGCGGATAATAAACTTCAGCTCTGGATTCCAGAGGGTTTTGCCCACGGGTTTCTGGCCCTTGCGGATCAGACTGAGGTTCTGTACAAAACCACCCGCTATTATGCTCCGGAACATGAGCGCTGCATTATATGGAATGATCCACGTCTGGCCATTGCCTGGCCCTTGACTGCTGAGCCTGGTATTTCAGTTAAAGATGCTCAGGGCGTTATGCTGGAGCAGGCTGAGATTTTTGACTGACAGTTGGTTCGCACTTTTTTATTACCCGCCAGGATACCTGCCTACCCATGAAACTTGTCGTTAATACCACCCCGCTTTTGGGTCCACAGACCGGTATCGGTAATTATGCCTTTCATATCTGTCAGGAATTGCGCACTCTTTCAGAATTTGAAACAACATTTTACTATGGATTTTTTTCTCCGCGCTTGTTTCGCTCACAGCCTCAGGACTCTGTCCTGACAAAAATAAAAGATCTGACTCGACGTTTTGCTGTGTTGCGCAAAATGTATCGTTTATCCAAACAGTATGTAGCCAAACTTCATCCGCGTTGTTTTGATGTGTATTTTGAGCCAAATTTTATTCCACTTGATTTTAAGGCTCAGCGCATTGTGACAACAGTACATGATTTTTCTTTTCATCTACATCCGGATTGGCATCCTGAAGAGCGGGTCAGCTATTTT
>JAAYGZ010000208.1 GCA_012727515.1 Desulfovibrionales bacterium | reverse complement strand
CTCAAACACAAGTTAAGTGAAAATGCGGCCGCTAAAGAGCGGATAAAGGAAAAGCAGGCAGCTATCGAGACCCAGAAAAAAGAGTGCCGCAGGTGGGAAAACCTGCACGAATTGATCGGCTCCGCCGACGGTAAGAAGTACCGCAATTTTGCTCAGGGTCTGACCTTCGAAATGATGATTGGTCACGCCAACCGGCAATTGCAGAAAATGACCGACCGCTACTTGCTGGCCCGAGACGACGCTCAGCCCCTGGAGCTGAACGTGGTCGACAACTATCAGGCAGGGGAGATTCGGTCCACGAAGAACCTTTCCGGCGGAGAGAGCTTTATCGTCAGCCTGTCCCTGGCACTGGGGTTGTCCCATATGGCCAGCAAGAACGTCCGGGTGGATTCGTTGTTCCTGGATGAAGGCTTCGGCACTCTGGACGATGAAGCCCTCGACACCGCCCTTGAAACCCTCGCGGGCCTGCAGCAGGACGGCAAGCTGATCGGCGTCATTTCGCACGTACCCGCATTGAAG
The DNA here is from genome assembly GCA_012727515.1 of Desulfovibrionales bacterium. Taxonomy (GTDB): domain Bacteria; phylum Desulfobacterota; class Desulfovibrionia; order Desulfovibrionales; family Desulfomicrobiaceae; genus Desulfomicrobium. The sequence goes on along the minus strand of JAAYGZ010000208.1, from coordinate 2,984 downwards.
GAGCGAATCAGCACGCAGATCCAGGTCACGCCTCAAACCGGTGGCAGAAGTCATATATCCGGGCCTGGGTGCGGCAGCATCAGCTCAGTAAGAACCTGAAGAAGCTCTTTGGTTTCATCTGGAAATGTCTAAACATAGCCCCGCCTGATGTTTTCCCGTTTCATATCCAAAAGCCAGGCAGTTGGTATGTGACTTCAGCCCTAGAATAGAGAAAACAATTCAGCCGTACCATCAAGCGCTGTTCTCATCTCATTGTACGCTGTTTTGAACCCTGGCATGTTGCGACCAAAAACAAGCCAGCCCGCTGTCTGAATGGCTAACAATGCACCGCAGATATAAAATTAGCCACGTTGAGCTGTAGTTAAATGCGCGTAGCAATGGCCCAGGACACGTCTTGCCAGATGCGCAGTATCTGACTACCTCGCCCTAAAAATTAAGAAAAAATACGAAAATTTGATCCTGTAACAAAAACTTCCTCAGCCCATGCCAAGAGCACTATGACAACTCCTGAATTTGACCAGCACATGGGCAGCGCCCCATACGCCACCATCTGGGGCCTGACCTGGCCTCAACTGGTGATGATGTTTTTTCATTTCCTTATTGGCTTTGTTGATGTCTGGGTCGCAGGGCGCATTGGGCGCGACGTTCAGGCCTGCATGGGCGTTATGACCCAGGCCATGTTCTTTTTTCTGGTCATTGGCACAGCATTAGCCAATGGCAGTGTGACAGCCATCAGTCAAAGCACTGGGGCTGGTCTGCATCGGCGCATAGAACGTTTTGTGGGCCTGAGTGTGAGCCTGGGCCTGCTCACCGGGATTCTTATTTTTGCCCTGGGCCTGACCTTTGCTCATGAATTTCTGCTTATGCTGCGCATCCCCACAGACGTGCAACCTATTGCCGCCTATCTGTTAGATATCAGCCTGTATCTTTTGCCCAGCTATTACCTCTTTACTATCAGTAATGCCCTGTTTCGCGCCCAGAAAACAGTTACCATCCCGCTTTATTCCATGATTATTGTCACCACCCTCAACACCCTGGGTGACCTGGGTCTGGGCCTGGGCCTCTGGGGGCTTCCGCAACTAGGCTACAAGGGCATTGCCTGGGCCACCTTTGGATCTGTCTTCTGTGGTACACTTTATAACCTGGTTATGCTGGTACGCTGCAACCTGCTCACCCGGCACAGTCTGGTTCCGTGGCGCTGGGTTCGTCTGGCCCTGCCTTATCTGTTGCTGGTTGCCTGGCCAGCCGGAGTCATGCAACTGGTCTGGCATTCGGCCTATATGGTGCTCTATGCCCTTACAGCCAGCCTGCCCGTGGGTAGTGTGGTGGCTATGGCAGGTATGAGCGCAGGAATACGAGTAGAAGCCCTGCTTTTTTTGCCAGGCATGGCTTTTAATTTTACTGCATCAATCCTGACGGGACATTACCTGGGCCAGGGCCGCAAAGCCGAAGCCAAGCGCATGGGCTATCGTATTGTGATGGTTGGTGTGGTGGCCATGTCGCTCCTCACCGCCCTTTTATGGTTGGTAGTAGAACCCATTGCCGCGTTTCTGGCCCCAGACCTGGAAGTGCAGGCCGAAGCAGTGCGCTATCTGGGCTGGAACATGGCCGCCACGCCATTTCTGCTAGCAGCCATGATCTTGGGAGGGGCATTTACCGGAGCCGGAGCAACCCTGTACCAGGCCATAATCTTTGGCTCTGCATCCTGGCTGGTGCGCCTGCCGCTGGCCTATTATCTGGGCCATAAAGTGTATGGCACTGCCACTGGCATCTGGATGGCCATGTTTGCCTCTGTACTGGTGCAGTGTTCGGCCATGCTCTATTTTTATCAATGCAGGGACTGGTTTCGCTTTACCCTGCGCAAACCAATTTCACGCCATGCATGAACTCCCCGGACACTATCTTGGATCATTGCCTGTCTATGCAAGCCACCTGCCCTGGAACCTGGAATACTCCCTTGTTCTGGATACTCTTGGGCACTATCATCTCTATAGCCGCGACACAGAAGGAACTGTGCGTCTGATTCACAGCGGATCTTCTGGACGGGTGCTGGCTGCTTTTGCTGTGCGCAATGGATTTGATGTACAGGAACTGCAACGAGACCTGGATAGCATTGATATGGATTTTGCAAAGAATTTTCAGGAATTTCTGGCACAACGCGGCCTTTAGGCCAGGGCTGAATTACGTGCCGGGGCTGCGCTGTACCAAAGATATCAAGGCCTGACACAGCCGTTCCGGATGAATTTTCCCCTGGTCATGATCAAGCAGGCGAGCAGTCATGACCTCAATGCCCAGATCTTTAAGCCGGGAGCGCATGGTATGAGCGCCAGGATAACTGGCTGTTTCATCAAGCAACACGCCATGCACAACATCACGCACGGCTATTTGCTCTGGCCTGTCCATGCGCAGATAATGCACCAGAATACGCACCTGATCCTCCAGGGTCAGGCCTATGGATTCTGGGTCAGGTGAGGGATTCGGCACAAAAATCTTGGGGCATGAGGCAAGGGCTATGGCCTGGCCAACGCCTGCCGGTATAAGATTGGCAATCACAGAACTGTAAAAGCTGCCCATGGGATAGCAAATAAGGTCTGCCTGGCAGATACGCTGCGCAGCGGGTGCGTCAATACAAGGTCGTACAGACAAATCTGGACGTGCAGGATCAACCAGGCTGAGTTGCGCAATGGGCACAGTCAGCGGTGGCTCTTCTTTGCCAGTAATACGATGCTGACCAATGAGTTCCTGGCCGTTGCGCAACAATGCTCGCAAATGCAAATCGCACGGAACAATGAGCTGTACGTGGCCGCGCACCTGTATCAGGCTGGAAAAAAGCGACACAATGGGATTAAAACAGCGCTCATGCTGCATGTACCCGGCAGCCAGAACCATATTTCCGACACTGGCTCCTCGCAAATCAAAGTCCTGCCCAATGGCCTGGGCAAAATACTGTACAAATGGACACACAGCACTGCGCAATGCTTCTG
>JAAYGZ010000207.1 GCA_012727515.1 Desulfovibrionales bacterium | reverse complement strand
CTGTTGTTGTACCTGAAGTTGCGGTGATTTCCAGACCAGGAGCTGCTTCCCGCCTGGAAGAAGCCCAACTCATGGCCCCGGTGCTTGCTCGGTATCGCCCGCTGGTCCGGATTGATGCGCCAGGCACACTGGATGGCGGAGATATTTTGCAGGTAGAGCAACGTGTATTTATCGGTGTTTCAGACCGCACCAATGAAGCAGGCGCTCGTCAGCTGCAGGCAATCCTTACCCCACTTGGGTATTCTTGCCATCTGATTCCTGTTGCCGCGGGGTTACATCTTAAATCCAGCCTCAACTATATTGGTAAGAATACCTTGCTGGTAACTCAGGACTTTGCACAGTACCCTGCTGTACATGGTTTTTCTACCATCATCTCTCCGCAAGAAGAAGAGTATGCCGCAAATACCCTGCTCATCAATAATACTCTGCTCATGCCAGAAGGCTACCCCAAAACATACGCCCTGGTGCAAGCACTTGGCCTGCCCATACAGATCCTTGATACCAGCGAGTTTCGAAAAATGGATGGCGGGCTGTCCTGCCTGTCCCTGCGCTTGTAACAGCTTGTTTCTTGAGTTTTGCCCGGTTGCGGGCTAATAACAAGCAAGCGTACCATGCGGAGGAAGAAAAGCTATGAAAGTGCTTAAAAATCGATATAAACGAGAGTTTATCGAAGTTGTCTGCCCTCGGTGCAAAAAAACAAAAATTGTTTGCCTGCCAGAAGAGCCTGTCCCTGCCTGTGAATTTTGCAAGGTACAGATGATAATCAAAGAGATATTAACTGAAGGCAAATACTAAAAAACTGCTGATTAAACGGAAATAAGTCATTGCGACCGCGAGGAATCGAAACGGGAAGCAATCCAGGATCATTGACGTATCAATAAAGTTGGAGATCGCCACGTTGCTACACGCTACCCATAGGCCATCGACTTGCAATGACTGAATTAATCAGCATTGGCCTGGAAAACAGCTGCTCTTTTTCAGCAAATCTTAAAGTTTGTTGATATCTACCCTAAACTCAAGGAGGTTTTATGCGTTTTGTAACTCACACCCTGGCTGTTGTTCTGATGCTTGCCCTGGCTGGCGTAGCGTTTGCCGCTGACCATGAGTTGGCTCAGAAGTCCACCTTAAACGAAATTTTGAAACGTGGCGAATTGCGCGTTGGGCTGGATGCTGGCTACATGCCTTTTGAAATGACAGATAAAAAAGGTGAAATTGTTGGCTTTGATGTGGATATTGCCAAGGAAATGGCCAAGTCCATGGGCGTGAAGCTGACAATCGTGAATACTGATTTTGACGGTATTATTCCTGCTTTGATGGCTGACAAATTTGACATCATTATCAGTGGTATCACCATTAACCAGACCCGCAACCTGCAGATTAACTTTGCAGAACCATACATTGTTGCTGGCCAGGCCATTTTGCTCAATAAAAAGCATGAGGGCAAGGTAACGTCATATAAAGATCTCAATGATCCCAAATTTATCGTTGTTTCCCGCATTGGAACCACAGGCGAGCAGGCTGCCAAGCGCATGATGCCCAAAGCACAGTACAAGAGCTTTGAAAAAGAATCTGACGGAGCCATGGAAGTAGTTAATGGCCAGGCCGATGCCTTTGTGTATGACCTGCCATTTAACGCTGTGTTTATGGCCCAGCAGGGTGGCAAGAATCTGATTTTGCTGGACGAAGTTTTTACCTACGAGCCTCTGGGTTTTGGTATTAAAAAAGGCGATCCAGACTTCCTGAACTGGTTGAATAATTTTATGGCCCAGCTCAGAAATGACGGACGCTATGACCGCATTTATGACAAGTGGATCAAAGGAACCGAGTGGTTAAACGAGGTACAATAAATAGTTTGGAGGAATCCGGCCAAGGCCGGATTCCTTATTTTCCCACGCATCCCATCAGGACTGAGCATGACCACCTATTCTGGCCTTGATCGGCCTAAAAGCAAACTTTACTACCAAATCTGGGGCGCTCTGTTTTTTCTTGGACTAGGCGCTCTGATGGCCGCTCTCTATTTTTCCACGCAATCCGTGGAATACACATGGCGCTGGAATCGTGTGCCACAGTATTTTTTTTACGAAGACAAGGTTGAAACCCGCGCTGAAATTGAAGGCAGCATTGTCTCCATCACGCCCCAGAACGAGTCTGTACTGCTGACCATCAATGGTCCGGACGGCGAAGAACAGCACACCCTGCCCAAGAGTTCACTTCTGCTCCAGGTTAACGACTACGTCTATGTCGGCGATGTGCTGGGCTCGTTTACCCGCTGGAAACCAGGAATTTTGCTTGAAGGCTTGTGGCTCACCCTTGAGGTCAGCGCCATTGCTATTATTTTTGGAATCATTCTGGGCCTCTTCACCGGGCTGGCTCGTATTTCTGACAATCCGGCACTGCGCTGGGGTGCCATTGTCTATATTGAGCTGATTCGCGGCTCACCCCTGCTGGTACAAATCTTTTTATGGTATTTTGTGGTTGGCACAGTCATCAACACCATGCTCTCTTCGTATGGCTGGAGCCAGGTTCCGGCTCTGTGGTTTGGCGTACTGGCCCTGGCTATTTTTACCGGAGCCTATACGGCTGAAATTGTCCGGGCAGGTATTCAGTCCGTGCATCGTGGCCAAATGGAAGCAGCCCGTTCTCTGGGCCTGACCTATAGCCAGGCCATGCGCAAAATTATCTTGCCCCAGGCCTTTCGCCGTATTTTGCCGCCCCTGGCAGGCCAGTTCATCAGTCTGGTCAAAGATTCATCGCTGCTGGGTGTTATTTCCATCCGGGAACTGACCAAAGCCACCCGCGAAGTTGTTACCGCATCGCTGCAGCCCTTTGAAATCTGGCTTGTCTGCGCCCTGCTCTATCTTATTCTGACGTTTAACCTGTCCATGTTCGTTCAGTATCTTGAGCGCAAGGCCATCTGAGGCAAGCTATGCAAACACCACCCATTATTGACGTACAGCAGATTGATAAATTTTTCTACACTCCTGAACCATTACGCGCTTTAAGCCAGGT
>JAAYGZ010000206.1 GCA_012727515.1 Desulfovibrionales bacterium | reverse complement strand
CGGCAAGCAGGCCCTGCCTGGTACAGCACTCGCCAAACAGTGCCAGCCCGGCCTGTTCACGCGCATCAAGCGTATAACTCATGGCCTGCCAGTAGCGGACAAGTTCTGCCTGGGTGAGCCAGTCTGGTCGTACAGACAAGCCTGACAGGGCTGGAAAATGCTGATCAAGAGTGGTGGTCAGGGTTGCAATATGGCGCTGCAGAAGAGCAAGCAGGGCGCGGGCCTGTGCCGGAAGAGCACGGCGCATAATCCATACGGCAAAAACAAAGGGCAAACCAGTCCAGGTGCTCCATTCAGTGGCCAGATCAATACAATGATATCCCTGTGGCGGGCACACAAAATGGCGCAAGGCAAAATTGCCGATTTCCAGAAACGGACGCCCTGAAGCCAGGCCTTTTCCCGGCTCAATGTCCTGCCAGTCTGGCTCTGCAAATCCCCATTTCTGGGTCCACAGGATTTTAAGCAACGCCGTTGACGTGGCAGAAGCTGAAGTCAGCAGCACAGGACCAGGATTGTGGGCCAGCCATGCGCAAAGGTCATCAAGAGGCGCGGGCGACACCAGCAGCACGCTCTGCACCTCAGTATGGGCGCTGATAGAAGCTGCAGGCAAAAGCTGGTAGTGTTCGGCGCGGACAAGGTATTCAAAAGATGAAGACGGGGAAATATCCAGGTCGCCCCTGGCCAGAGCGTGGTTTAGCTGGCTGGGATGGCCGGGCACATAGTGATATTCTGCTCCTTCAGGACAGTACCGGGTAAGCAGATGAAAAATGTGCCAGATATTTAAGTAATCAATACGACCAATATGAACAGGCATGGTAATAAAAAAGGCGGGGCTGGCCCCGCCTCTGGTTGATACGGAAATTAATCCAGCTGAGCCATAAGCGTGGCGCGGATATCATCGATAGAGCCTTCGCCATCCAGCTCAATGTACTTGAACCCAGCGTCTTTTGCCAGGTTTTTGTAGTAATATGAGGCAGCCAGAGTACCAGTAGTGGTGTCGTAGTAAATGTCATGACGCTTATCAATGGCGCCTTCATCCTGATCATCGGCGCGGGCAGACAGTTCACCGCCGCAGACCCGGCAGATGTCGCCATTGGGTTTGATGGCATCAATAAAGATATTGTTGGGATGGTTGTTGTCGTTTTTGCATAGACGACGACCCATGATGCGGTTTTTGGCCACTTCGCGGGGCAGGAGGATTTCAATGACATAGTTCAGCTTGACGCCATCAGCCTGCAGCGCTTCCCACAGCTTCTGGGCCTGCACAATGGAGCGTGGAAAGCCATCCAGCAACCAGCCATTGGGGCTGGAGTTCTTGAGCACATCCAGAACCATGGGAATGGTGATGTCATCAGGGACCAGTTCGCCCCGATCAATATATTCTTTGGCCTTTTTGCCCAACTCTGTGCCACCGCCAATATGCTTGCGGAAAATTGCGCCAGACTCAATGTGATCCAGATCGTACTTCTTCTTTGCCAACGAACCCTGGGTACCTTTGCCGCTGCCGTTTGGTCCAAAAATTAAAATATTCAAGGCGAAAACCTCCTGTAAAAAATTTCACAAATCAGTAACGGGAGCGTTTCAAGCTGTCAATGAAAGATCACAGCGTGTTTTGTTTAGACGTGCACATTGATCATGGGTGCAATGGTGCGGATTTGCATGGCCTGGTGGGCATAGGCCTGATGGCCACGTCGTTGCAGGCCAGCGTTTTGAGTGTATTGGCCTGCGGGGCAAAAGGGGCGCACGTGCTGGGCAAGGCGCTGTACTTCAAGCTCGTGCTGAAAATGTGTGGCAGAACTGGTTTGCGGGACAGGGGCAGAGTAGGAAACATCATGGCGGCTGTACGTCAGGCCGAATTTGCCCAGTTGCACATCCACAGAACTGGTGGATACTGACGCATGGCCAGCCTGCCAGGCAGCGGCCTGGCTCCAGGCAGAGCTGAGGGCATTATCGGTATATGCGCTGGGAAGAGAACTGACTGACATATGTTTACCATTGTTTACGGTTCAGCTTTATCTTTATGAGCATCTTGTCCATTTGACAAGCTTTCGATACAGGCAGAGCAGACGTGTGAAGGAAAAATGCCTAAACTGGATAGAGGAGGGATATGTGGCTAAAATTATTCGTAAACGAGTGCTCATTCCAGAGCGTGTAACCGAACTTACCCTGGAGGCGCCGGAAATCGCGGCCAAAGCCAGGCCGGGCAATTTTGTTATTTTACGAGTGTGCAAGGAAGGCGAACGCTTTCCCCTGACCATTGCGGATACTGATGTTGAAGCCGGAACCATCACCATTGTTTATCTTGTGATGGGAAAAAGCACAGCCATGCTCAACTGCCTGGAACAAGGGCAAGAGGTGCTTGATCTGTGCGGGCCTCTGGGCCAGGCCACAGACATTCATCCTGTGGGCACGGTAATCTGCGTGGGCGGTGGAACAGGCATTGCGGCCATGCATCACATTGCCAAGGGCCATGCTCTGGCCGGAAACCGGGTCATTTCCATAATTGGCGCACGTTCTGCGGATTTGCTCTTATTTGAAGAGGAACTGAAAAAATTCAGCCATGAAGTACTTGTTGCCACGGATGACGGCAGTAAAGGAGTCAAAGGCCTGGTTACGCAGGTGTTACATGATCGCCTGGCCTCTGATCCAGAGATCAAGGAAGTGGTTGCTGTGGGGCCTGTGCCCATGATGCGCGCTGTGGCTGAAGTAACCCGTTCTTTTGGCGTAAAAACAGTGGTCAGCCTGAATTCCATTATGGTGGATGGTATTGGCATGTGCGGAGCCTGCCGGGTGCGCGTGGATAACCAGACCCGTTTTGCCTGTGTGGATGGCCCGGAATTTGACGCACACAAAGTTGATTTTAATGAGCTGACCATGCGGCTCAAATCTTTTGTACCGCAGGAAAAACAATCCTATACCTGTTATTGTGAGTGCCATGAGCAAAAAAAATAAAATTCACCCTCGTGTCTCAATGCCCATGCAGGATCCGCAGGCCAGGCGGAGTACGTTTAGCGAAGTCGCCCTTGGATATACGCAGGAGCAGGCCCAGGCCGAAGCCAGACGTTGTTTGCAGTGTAAAAATCCCACCTGTCAGAGTGGCTGCCCGGTTGAGGTGGATTGCAAAACATTTATCCACCATGTGGCGGAAGGAGATTTTGACGCTGCCTATGCTACCATTAAAAATACCAACAGCCTGCCAGCGGTCTGTGGCCGGGTCTGTCCCCAGGAAAAACAATGCGAGCTGCGCTGTAAACTGGCTCCTACTGGCCAGCCCGTGGCCATTGGTCGGCTGGAGCGCTATGTGGCAGATACTTTTTACGCGGCCAATCCCTGTGACGCCATTACAGGCGGAGAAGAATGCCGCATTCTTAATCCTGATATGCGGGTGGCCTGTGTAGGCTCTGGCCCCAGTAGTCTGACAGCGGCTGGATACCTGGCTGCACACGGCATTTCTGTGACTGTGTTTGAGGCCTTACACGAACTGGGCGGGGTGCTGACCTACGGCATTCCGGAATTTCGCCTGCCCAAATCCATTGTGCATACAGAAGTGGAATATCTGCGCCAGATGGGTGTTGAGTTCAAAACCAACTGGGTGGTGGGCAAGATTATCTCGGTCCAGGATTTTTTTGATCAGGGCTACCAGGCTGTGTTTATCGGCGTTGGCGCCGGGCTGCCCAAGTTTTTGGGTATTGAAGGCGAGAACCTGCTTGGCGTGTATAGTGCCAATGAATACCTGACCAGGGTTAATCTTATGCGCGGGTATAAATTTCCGGACATGGACACCCCGGTGGCAGCAGGACGGCAGGTTGTGGTGCTGGGCGGGGGCAATGTGGCCATGGACGCAGCGCGTACTGCAGTGCGCCTGGGTGCGGACAAGGTTACGATTGTCTATCGTCGGTCCAAAGAAGAAATGCCAGCCCGCCTGGAAGAACTCGAACACGCTCTGGAAGAAGGAGTGCACCTGGAAAATCTGGTCGCGCCTGTGGCCTTTACCGGCAATGAAAACGGCCAACTGACCAGCCTGACTGTCCAGCGCATGGAACTGGGCGAGCCAGATGCCTCTGGCCGCAGACGGCCTGTGCCTGTGCAAAGCGCATTTTTTGAAATCCCCACAGACCTGGCCATCTTAGGCATTGGCACTGGTCCGAATCAGGTGCTTTTGCGTGAAACTCCGGCCCTGACCCTCAATAAATGGGGCTATATTCAGGCCAATCCGGAAACCGGAGAAACCGAGATTCCGATGGTTTTTGCTGGCGGAGATATTGTCACCGGTGCGGCCACCGTGGTTTTGGCCATGGGAGCAGGACGGCGAGCAGCACGAGAAATCGCCAGACGCCTGGGCGCTCTGTAGGGAAGTGCCAGTT
>JAAYGZ010000001.1 GCA_012727515.1 Desulfovibrionales bacterium | reverse complement strand
GGCCGGTGTTTTTGTGTTTTTTGATCTGGTTCAGGCAGGAATTGGCGTGTGTTCTGTGGATGATATAGCCCTGTCCGTGCTGGCCACCGTGATCGGGCATCAGCGCGAAAAAGGCTGGATCATTATTGACGCAGGCTGGACAGCCCTGTCTGCTGACCGAGGCACAGCAAGCCAGCAAACAGACCAGGGCTATGGTCTGGTCTGCGATATGGCGGGTCAGCCCATTGCTGGCCTTATTGTGGCGGGCACTAATCAGGAGCATGGCATTGTGGCACAGCGTGCAGGCTTTCAGGGGCATATTCCTGACATGCCCATTGGCACCAGGCTGCGCATCCTGCCCAATCATGCCTGTGCCACTGCCGAGCAGCACGAAAAATATCATGTGCTTGGGGCTGATTCCAGCATAACCCATATCTGGCCACGCTTTCGCGGCTGGTAGGAGCAGATCGTGTATTTTGTCAGCGAAGATGTGGCCAAACAGGTTGTGGCCATGCCTGATGCCATTGCAGCCATTGAAACCATGTTTCGTGATTATGGTCAGGGCCAGGCAGATGTATTTCCTGTGGTTATGGGCCAGGGACCGCATGCAGGCACATTTTTCAGCATGAAGGCAGGGCGTATGCAGGCCCGTGGTGTAGTGGGCCTTAAAGTGGGCAGTTATTGGCCAGACAACCGTGCTCAGGGCAGGCCGGCTCATTCTTCTTCCACCCTGCTGCTTGATCCTGATACCGGGTATGCCCATGCCCTGGTTGCGGCCTCATATCTTACTGCCCTGCGTACTGCAGCAGCAGATGCTGTTGCTGTGCGCTGGCTGGCGCGGGAAAACAGCTCTGTGCTGGCTCTTGTCGGAGCCGGACACCAGGCCTGGTTTGAATTGCTGGCCGTGCGCGAAGTGCGGCCCATTCAGCAGGTATGTGTTGCTAACCGCTGCCCGGAAACCGCACGCACCTTTGCCCGGCGCATAGGCCATGAACTGGGCCTTGCAGCCCAGGCCATGCCGGTGGAACAGGCCGTGGCTCAGGCTGATATTATTGTGACTGTCACGGCTGCGCGTCAGGCTCTGTTTCCAGCCCATCTGGTCCGGCCTGGCACGCATATTTCGGCCATGGGCGCGGATAATACAGGCAAGCAGGAGCTTGATCCTGCCCTGGTTGCATCAGCCAGGCTTTTTGCCGATGTGGTTCAGCAATCCTGTTCTGTGGGAGAGTATGAAGCAGCCTTTCAGGCCGGATGCATTCAGCCAGAACAGATCACGACTTTAAGCGCTGTGCTGCATGGCGCGCCTGGCCGCAGATCAGCAGACGACATCACGATTTTTGACAGCTCTGGCATGGCCTTGCAGGATCTGGCCATTTGTGCCCTGGCCCTGGAAAAAGCCCAAAGCAAAGGGCTGGCGCACCATGTTGCGTCAGGGTGCTGAAGGGCGCACAGACTTATAAGGACATGCTCAGGAAAACAAATGACCTGGCACTGAGAGAGCGCACGCTTTGCTTGTGCTTGCCATGAGCGAGTGAATCAGCGGGTACTTTGTGCGGGAGCACAGAACAAAGGCCGTTATCATGCACAATACGGTGAATACATTTTTTCTTGTTGGCCTGGGAGGATGTCTTGGCTCTGTCCTGCGCTACAGTCTGGGCAAATGGATACTCCTGCACACAGCCCAGACTCGGCTGCCACTGGGTACGGTTGCGGTAAATATCCTGGGTTGCCTGGTGATCGGGCTTTTGGCTGGTCTGGCAGAGCGCTATGGATTTTTTGCCGCTGGGCTGCGTTTATTTTTATTCACCGGACTCCTGGGTGGATTTACCACCTTTTCAGCCTTTGGCCTGGAAACCATCCTGCTTATCCAGCGCGGAGAGACTTTCTCTGCCTGCCTGTATGTGCTGGCCAGCGTTGTGCTTGGCCTTGCCTGTGTATGGCTGGGATTTAGGGCCATCTACTTTGTACCGACATGATCTGACACGCTTTGTTCCCTGCATTTTTCCGGCATTGCCAGCCCATGACAACCGCGTATGCCTGTGGCAAAGGAGCCACGTTGTTCACGCCGTGCGTGCTTTGTTTGCCAACGCCGGGCACGGACCTGCACAGGAGAAATCATGAAACCAAAGTTCGGAGATGTGCGAGATTTTATCTGCCGTGAATGCGGATTATACGGCATGGTGGATGTCATGGCCATGGAATTTGAATACCACGAAGAATCAGGCGCGCTTTTTGATATCATTGATGATCCGGATGGCAGGCACCGAGGCGATCAGATTATTTGTGATTGTGGATGCGCGTGTTTTGATATGTATATGCAACCTTCAGGAAACTAAGAATGTACTGCGAAACATCCCCTGCTGCCTTGCAGCACAGCGCCCTGACCTGGCGCGCCCAGGGCCGGGTTGTGGGACTGGTTCCCACCATGGGCTATTGGCATGAAGGTCATCTGAGTCTTGTGCGCTGGGCCAGAGAGCACTGTGATACGCTGGTTGCGTCTGTTTTTGTCAATCCCACCCAGTTTGGCCCGAACGAAGATCTGTCCAAGTATCCGGCAGACCTTGAGCGTGACGCGGCTTTGGCCCAAGAAGCCGGGGTTGATGTGCTGTTTTGCCCCACCAAAGACCAGATGTACGGGCCAGACCACGACACCTGGATTAATGTGCCTGCTGTGGCTGCGCATCTGTGCGGACGCTCCAGGCCCACGCATTTTCAGGGTGTGGCCACTATTGTGTGCAAGTTGTTTAACCTGGCTCTTCCTGCCTTTGCCGTGTTTGGCGAAAAAGACTGGCAACAGCTGGCCCTGCTGCGGGCCATGGTTCGTGATCTGAACCTGCCTGTGCGCATTGAAGGTCGGCCTATTGTGCGCGAGTCTGATGGCCTGGCCATGAGTTCGCGCAATGTCTATCTGACAGCCCAAGAGCGCCGTGTTGCGCCACATATTCATGCCGGTCTGAAGTTCCTGGCTGACGCTGCGCGCAAAGGCGCCCAGCCTGCTGAACTTATTGAACGCACTACAGCCTATTACGCCCAACATATTCCCACGGGCCAGCTTGATTACCTGGATGTGGTGGACCCGGTGCGTATCCAGCCGGTACAGACTATAGGCGGAGATATTCTGGCTGCTGTGGCCCTGCGCCTGGGCAAGGCCCGGCTTATTGATAATATGTATATTTCATACGGAAAATAGATGGCCTTACGCACCTTTTTACACGCTAAAATACACAGAGCCACCATTACCGGCGCTGAAGTTGATTATGAAGGCTCTGTGGCTATTTGCCCGGAACTTATTCAGGCCGCAGGATTTTACCTGCATGAACGGGTGGATATTTATAATGTCGATAATGGTGAGCGCCTTTCCACCTATGTGATTGCCGGAAACAAGGGCGAAATCTGCTTAAACGGAGCTGCTGCGCACAAGGGCAGCCCTGGGCAACGGGTTATTATTGCAGCCTATGTTCAGCTGGAAGCCCATGAAATCGCCAGCCATGAGCCAACTGTTGTTCTGGTTGGCCCAGGGAATATAATAAAGCAGCGCAGTGGAGGAAGCACATGAAGACATTGGCTGATTTTTTTCAGGCCAAGCACGACAACACCAAAATCGTCATGCTCACTGCCTATGACTATCCTTCTGCCTGTCTGGCCCAGGAGGCTGGAGCGGATATTATCCTGGTGGGTGATTCTCTGGGCATGGTTGTGCTTGGGTATGACTCCACCGTGCCAGTGACCATGAATGATATGATTCACCACACCAAGGCAGTGTGCAGGGGCGCTGGCCAGAGTTTTATCCTGACGGACATGCCTTTTATGTCTTATCAGGTTTCTGTGTCCCAGGCCCTGGAAAACGCTGCACAACTGGTGCAGGCTGGTGGATGCCAGGCTGTTAAGGTGGAAGGCGGGCTGGAGATTGTGCCCCAGGTGCAGGCCCTGGTGCGGGCTGGTATTCCGGTGTGCGGCCATATTGGCCTGACCCCGCAGTCTGCCACAGCCCTGAGCGGCTACAAAGTACAGGGCCGCACTGCCCAGGCTGCTCGCAAGCTCATTGATGATGCCCAGGCCCTGGAGCAGGCCGGAGTATTTATG
>JAAYGZ010000205.1 GCA_012727515.1 Desulfovibrionales bacterium | reverse complement strand
CGGCAGAACAAGCGCGCATTGCAGAACAAGCCACAACCCAGACCAGGGAGGCCATGGCCAAAGCAGAGCAAGCGCGCAAAGAGGCCATGAATGACGCGGCAACACAGCTTGAAGGTGTGGTTGAGGTCTTGTCCTCAGCATCAACGGAGATTTCTGCTCAAATAGAACAGTCCAGCAACGGTGCTCAGGAACAGGCAGACCGTGTGCAGGAAACAGCCACGGCCATGGAAGAAATGAATGCCACGGTGCTGGAAGTGGCCCGCAGTGCCTCCAGTGCGGCAGACATGGCCGGCCAGGCCAGAACCAAGGCTGAAGACGGGTCACGTGTGGTCGCCCTGGTGGTCAGCGACATTGAGCAGGTGGATGCACAGTCTCAGCGCCTGAAAACAGATATGCATGAACTGGGCGCTCAGGCCGAGGGCATTGGCTATATCTTAAATGTTATTTCTGATATTGCAGATCAGACAAACCTGCTGGCCTTAAACGCGGCCATTGAAGCGGCCAGGGCGGGAGATGCGGGCCGGGGTTTTGCCGTGGTTGCGGATGAAGTGCGCAAACTGGCAGAAAAAACCATGACGGCAACCAAGGAAGTGGATGAAGCAGTGCGCTCTATTCAGGCCGGAACACGAACCAATGTTGAAAATGTGGAACGCGCAGTGCAGACCATTGATGATGCAACAATACGTGCTCGTCAGGCCCAGGAATCCCTGACAGAAATTGTGCATTTGGTGGACCAGGCCACAGACCAGGTCCGCTCCATTGCCACTGCTTCAGAACAACAGGCCAGCGCATCTGAAGAAATTACCCGCAGCGTAGGCGATGTGCGGCGTATTTCGCATGAAACCTCTGAGGCCATGCGTGAGTCTGCCCAGGCTGTGGTTGAGTTGGCCAATCAGGCCGGAGTGCTGCGTTCGCTGGTGGAGGAACTGAAAAACGATGAGGCATAACAGCTATAAAAGCCCAGGGACAGGCTGAGCAACCAAAACCTGAACATGACCTTGTTTGCTTTTTCCGGCAGCGCTGAGTACCTTGAATAAATATGCTCGGCGCTGCTTGCATAGAGACAAAACGTACTTAGCTATACGCTCATTGCACGTGATGTCTGCGCATATATGACGCATTGAGCCGGATTCATACAGATGCTATCTCGCCTATCTGTTTGTCTTATCAATACTTCCAGGAGGAAAATATGAATTATCAGACCGCTTCACGATCCAGAACCGATATCCAGACCATGAACGTGTTTTTACGCGGTGTGTTCAACTGGATGTCCCTTGGCCTGGGCCTGACAGCCCTGGTTGCCTACAGCGTGGCCACAACTCCGGCCATTGCCCAGATTATTTTTTCCAATCCCATTCTTTTCTGGGGCCTTATTCTGGCCCAGTTCGGCCTGGTTCTGGGTCTGTCCGGCGCAGTACACCGCATGTCTGCCGGCACAGCCACAGGCTTGTTTCTGCTGTACAGTGCCTTAAACGGCGTGACACTATCGTCCATTTTAATGATCTATACGGCAGCCTCTATTTTTAAGGCTTTTATTGTCTGCACTGGCATGTTCGCCATGATGAGTGTGTACAGCGCAACAACCAAAAAAGACCTGACCGCCTGGGGCAGCTTTTTATTCATGGGCCTGATCGGTATTATCCTGGCCTCTGTGGTGAATATTTTCATGGGCAGTTCTGCCCTTGATTTTGTCATCAGCGCTATTGGCGTGCTTATTTTTACCGGCCTGACCGCCTTTGACGTACAAAAACTCCGGGCCATGGGCGAATCTGCTCCCATGGATGACGCAGTGGCCATTCGCCGGGGTACCATTTTGGGCGCTCTAACCCTGTACCTGGATTTCATTAACCTCTTTCTCTTTTTACTGCGCTTTTTTGGCGCTTCCCGCGACTGACATCAGGGCGGCCATGGCCGCCTTTTTTCATTTCTTTTTGCCTGTTCTGATCAAAACCGCATATGAACCCAGACCGTGTTGCTGACATACAGACTCGTTTTGCTCCTGTGCTGGAGCCTTTGGCCAATGCCTATGCCTATCTTATGCGCACACGCGCTAACCTCTACACCAGGGAAACCCTGCCTGCGTGGCGCCCCCCTGCGCCCTGCATCAGTGTGGGCAATATCTCCTGGGGTGGGACCGGTAAAACTCCGGTTGTGTCCTGGATTCTGGATTGGGCCATTCAGCAGGGCATAACTCCGGCCGTGCTGACCAGAGGCTATGGAAGCCATCCACCCAAACGGCCGTACATGGTGGACATTGACAGCCCGGCCTATGAAGCTGGCGACGAACCTCTTTTGCTCAAGCTCAATCATCCTGAAGCCCATGTGGTGGTGGATTCAAATCGCGTGCGCGGAGGCAAGGCAATAAGTGCGGCAAATGGGCCGGGGCTGTTTGTTCTTGACGATGGATTTCAGCATCTGCGCGTGCAGCGGGATATCAATCTCTGCCTTTTCAGTCCCACAGATCTGGACCAGCAGTGGAACCATGTTCTGCCAGCAGGAACCTGGCGTGAGGACAGGTCTGCCCTGAACAGGGCAGATGCGTTTCTGATCAACCGCATGTTTGGTGAAGAAGATTGCCTGGACCCCCTGGCGCGTATCCAGCTTATTCATTTGGGCAAACCAATTTACTTTTTCCAGGTCGTGGCCCAGCATATAGTCAATCTGCGCAGCGGCCAGATGTCTGACTGCTTAAAGGGTGAGCGCTTTCTGCTTGTTACAGGCATCGGCAATCCGAAAAAAGTCCTGGCCACCTGCAAACGTGACCTGGACGAACTGCCTGTGCATCACCTGAGTTTTCCTGACCATCATCCTTTTTCCGCCGCAGACTGGCAGACCATTGTGGAGCGGGCAGAACGCGCCCGGTGTACACGTATTTTGTGTACGCCCAAAGATGCGGTCAAGCTGGCTCCCTTTGCTGATGAACGCCTGTGGGTGCCGCATTTATCTACGTCTTTTACGGCCTATGATTCAATGACATTTGACCAGTGGCTTGCCCAACGTCTGGACGCAGCCCGGAGTTCTCATGGCTAAACGCCCGACCCTTGTTGCCCCGTCCACAGTGCTGGATATCCTGCGTCAGAAGAATAAGCCCCTGCGCCCCAAAGATCTGTATGGCCTGCTTGGGGCAGATGCAAAAATGAAAAAATCCATCAAAGCAAGCCTGGGTACATTGGTGGACAGTGGTCAGCTTGTGCAGGTCCATAAAAGTTATGCGGTACCTGAAGCCTTGCCCCAGGCCCAGGGTGTGCTTGATATACGTCGTTCTGGCGTGGGCTATGTGTTGGCTGAAAATAAAAACCAGGCCGATATTTTTATTCACCCCAGCAATTTTGGCGGGGCCTGGCCCGGAGATACTGTGGCGGTGATTATGGTTGCAGGCCAGAAAAAGGATTCTCCCGAAGGCCGGGTTGTGCGCATTATCAAACGTGCAACCACAGAGCTTGTGGTGCGGGTGAGCAGGCGCATTGGTGCTGACCGCTATCTGTGTCAGCCAACTGATTCGCGTATGCCCTTTGTAACTGAGGTGGAAACCACTGGCCTGGGAACCCTGGAAAAAGGCGATCTGCTCGCAGTGACCCCGGTGCAGGAGCGCAGCCCAGGACTATGGCTGTGTACTGCCACAGCCTGGCTGGGCGCAGAGCGCAATTTAGCCACCCAGGAACAGGTGGTGAAGATCGGGCATGACATTGCAACTGCGTTTTCAACTGCTGTTGAACGTGAGGCCCTGGCCTTTCCTGCGGACCCTGGCCCGGCAGACTGGGCTGGCCGTGAAGACCTGCGCGATCTGCCCCTGGTGACCATTGATGGTGAATCTGCCAAGGATTTTGACGACGCCGTGTATGTGGAGCGTTTGGACCAGGGCTTTCGGCTGGTAGTGGCCATTGCAGATGTGGCCCATTATGTGCCCGAAGGCTCTGCCCTGGACCTTGAAGCCCGTGAACGCGGCAATTCCTATTATTTTCCCCTGTCTGTAGAACCAATGCTTCCTCATGCCTTGTCTGACGGCCTGTGCAGCCTGCGCCCTCATGTTCCGCGCCTGGCCCTGGTGGTTGATGCTGTGTACGCTCCAGATGGCAGCCCCAGAACATCACGTTGCGTGAGCGCAGTTATCCGCAGTGCTGCCCGCCTTACCTATCCCCAGGTACAGGCAGCTCTGGATGGCCAGACCGACCAGACCACTGCCACGCTGTTGCCCATGCTTTCTGCTGCTGCTGATCTGGCCCGGCTTTTTATGCGCCAGCGTGCCCAGCGCCATTGTCTGGATTTTGACCTGCCTGAAGTGCGTATTTTTCTCCAGGATGGGCAGGTGTGTATTGAGCCTGGAGCACGCCTTCTAAGTCATCGTCTTATTGAAGAATTTATGATTGCCACCAATGAGCGTGTGGCTGAGTTTTTGGGCGCTCGCCAGCGTGTGCTGCCCTACCGGGTGCATCCTGACCCTGATCCCAAAAAACTTGATGCCCTGCTGGACAGCCTCAGGCACACAAGCCTTGGGCATGAGCTTCCCAAAGACTTAGATCAGGCAGGTCTGCGTCAACTGGTGGACACAGCCCAGGGCAGTGGGCTGGAATACCTGGTCAGCCGACTTATCCTGCGCACCATGATGCAGGCCCAGTACAGCCCGGAAAACAGCGGGCATTATGGGCTGGCTTCAGCAAACTATTGCCATTTTACCTCGCCTATCCGCCGCTACGCAGACCTGCTGGTTCACCGCTGCCTTAAGCGGGTGCTGGCAGGAATCGCAGAAACTCAGACTGTGGAAACGCTGCAAAGTATCTGCGAAGAAATAAACGCCAGTGAACGCAAAGCCATGGAGGCAGAGCGGGAAATTCAGAAACGCGCTGCTATTTTAGCCCTGGAGGACCGGGTCGGAGAAGTAATGCCCGGTGTTATTTCCGGGCTGGCAGATTTTGGTTTCTGGGTAGAGCTGATAGATATTCCCGTGGATGGCCTGGTGCGGCTGGCCACGTTGGATGAATACTATATATTTGATTTTGCACGTCAGGAACTGATGGGTCAGCGCAGTGGCACAATCTTTTCCCTGGGCCAGCGTCTGGATGTGCAACTGGAAAGCGCGAGCCTGGAACGAGTGGAAATTAATTTTACTGTGCCGGGAAAATAAATGGCCTGCACATCAAGCTGCTTCATGTACGCTGTAATGCCCCTGCCAAGGGGCATTATTATTTTGTGCCTTTGCGCGGTTGCAATGACGTATTTCGGTTTACTCAGCGCTTCCCCAAACATTGAAGAGAGACAAAAGATACTATAGGGGCACTTGGACCACACCAGAACTATTTGTGCAGATATGGAGTTGGCTATGCGTACGCATTTTCTGTGTCTTTGTTGTGTGAGCCTCTTTTTTTTCGCCTGTAGCCAGGAAAATCCAACCCAGCCTGAGCCACGTTCTGTAACAGCCCAGACCATGCGCTTGGGCCTGACCACGGCCCAGGAATGCCGGACCTTGTCTGGCCAGGTGCGCTCCCGCAACAGTGTGATGCTGGCAAGCAAAATCAGCGGCACTGTGACTGCAATTCAAAGCGAAGAAGGCGCTGCTGTGCAGCCGGGCCAGGTTATTGTCCGCATTGATGATGCAGAACTGCGGCAGCGTGAACAAAGCCTGGCGGCCACAGCCAGTCAGGCCAACCTCGAACGCCAGGCCCTGGTTGCCAGGCGCTCCCAGGCCGGAACAACCCTGGAGCGTCTGCGTTCAGTGCTGGGCACACATGCCGCCAGTCAGGAAGAAGTTGACCGCGCCCTGGCAGAGTATGACGCCTTGGTCCATCAGGAAAAAGCCCTGGCAGCCCAGGCCACGGCCGCACAATTACAAAGTGCTGAAGTACGCGCGTTGCTGCGGTACAGTACCCTGAGTTCTCCGGTGCATGGCGTTCTGACCCGGCGCCATGTGGATCTGGGCACTTTTGTGCAGGCTGGCAGCCCTGTGGCAGAAATTGAAGACCTGCGCAGCGGCTTTGACCTGGAAGCCAGGGCTGATGAATCCCTGCTGGGCCTGGTACAGCCAGGCATGACAGTATTAACCGTGCTGCCGGCCATACATCAGGAACCGCTTGTCAGCACGCTGAGCGCTGTTGTGGATCAGGTGGAGCCAGCCAGCCGTTCATTTCGCATCAAGGCCAATGTGGATGGCTCTGCCCGGGCTGGCATGTTTGGCACAATCTGCATTCCCATGCCTGAGTCGGAAAAGCTGCTGGTGCCGCTTTCAGCTTTGCGCCCGCGCGGAGAATTGATGACCGCCTTTGTCCTGGATGAACAGGATACCCTGCGTTTACGCCTGATAAAAATTGGCGCTTTATACCAGAAAATAGAACTGGATGGCCAGGCCTTTATCCTCCAGGCCAGAACCGATCAATCAGGCCAGGCATACACACAGACCGAGCCAGGCAATGCCGAAATTTTGGCAGAAGTGCGCTCTGGCTTGTTTGCAGGTGAGGAAATTGTATGTGCTGCTCCTGATACGGCGCGTGAAGGCGACCGTCTGGTGCGGAGGTAAGCCATGCCCACTCGCCCAGGCCATAGCCGCGACCTGCTCACGCATATTACCGCCAGTTTTGTGGATTCCAAGCTGGTGCCGCTGATTATTCTTTTTTCCCTGTTTCTGGGTGCCTTTACAGTATTTCATACGCCAAGTGAAGAAGAACCGCAGATCATTGTGCCCATGATCGACATTATGGTTGAAATGCCCGGGGCCATGCCCGAAGAAATTGAGACCAGGGTTGTCGGCCCCATGGAAAAACTGCTGTGGGAAATCCCTGGTGTGGAATATGTGTATTCCACGGCCATGGACGGCCAGGCCATGACCATTGTGCGCTTTCTGGTTGGCGAGGATGTGGAGCGCAGCCTGATCAAAACCTACAGCAAATTGTATCAGCATCTGGACTGGATTCCCCCTGGCTGTTCCATGCCCATTGTGAAGCCTCGCTCCATTGACGATGTGCCTGTTCTGGCAGTGGCGCTTCTTGGGGAGGCCCATGATGGCCGCACCTTGCGCCAGGTTGGAGCAGAAGTGGCTGAAAGCCTGCAAGCCCTGCCCGGTGTCTCTGAAGTGCGCGTGACAGGCGGGCGCAAGCGTGTCCTGACTGTGGATATAGACCCGGAGCGCCTGCGTGCCGTGGGCCTGGACAGCGTGGATGTGGCCCAGGCCATTGCCAGCCAGAATCAGGCTGATCAGAGCGGACTGATGACCGGAGCTGGAGCCAGCCGACCAGTGCGCCTGGACAATGCTCTGCGCTCTGTTGCTGATGTGGCCCGCACCGTGGTTGCTGTGCGCAATGGCCAGCCCGTGACCCTGGAAAGTGTGGCCGAGGTGCGGGATAGCTTTGCCGAACCTGATGAGTATGTGCTTTTTGCTCCAGGCCCCAGGGCGCAGGACAAAGGCATTCAGGCCGCTCCTGGTCAGCTTCAGCCAGCAGTGACCATTACAGTGGCCAAACGTCCGGGCATCAATGCGACAGAGCTGTGTCAGCGGGCCTTACGCACCATGGAAAGCCTGCGTGGCACCATCATCCCGGACAGCATACAGCATGTTATTGTGCGTGATTATGGCGAGACAGCCAAACATAAATCCGATGAACTGCTTGTGCATTTGCTGATTGCCACGTTGTCTGTGGGCGCTATTGTTGCCTATTTTCTGGGTGGCCGGGCCGGAAGCGTGATTATGGCTGCTGTGCCTGTGACCCTGGCCGTGACCCTGGCCACGTATTGGCTGCTGGGATACACCCTGAACCGGGTAACCTTGTTTGCCCTTATTTTCTGCATTGGTATTTTAGTGGATGACCCCATTGTGGATGTGGAAAACATTGTTCGTCACATGCACTTGCCAGGCTCATCCAAGCGGCCCTTTTCCCAGGTTATTATTGACGCAGTCAGTGAAGTGCGCGCGCCCCTGGTTCTGGCCACATTTACAGTAATCGCCGCAATTATGCCCATGGCCTTTGTGGGCGGGCTTATGGGGCCGTACATGCGGCCCATGCCTGTGGGAGCCAGCATGGCCATGCTGTTGTCCATGACCGTGGCTTTTGTCATTACCCCGTGGCTGTCCAAGCGCGTGCTGCGGCCAACAGACAAACATGAACCGGAAATTCATAATGACCCATTTACCAGGGGCTATATCTGGACCATGCGCCACTTGCTGGAGCGCCCCCTGTTTCGCTGGGCCTTTCTGGCTGGCGTGGCCGGATTGCTGGCCCTGACCCTGAGCCTGTTTCCGCTTAAGGCAGTGCTGGTTAAAATGCTGCCTTTTGATAACAAGGGCGAATTTGAAGTGGTCATTGACATGCCAGATGGTACGGCCCTGGAAACCACTGCCGCAGCAGCCGAGGCCCTGGCTCATGTTCTTGTCCGGGAACCAGAAGTCACTGATGTGCAGCTCTACATTGGCACAGCAGCACCATTTTCTTTTAACGGCCTGGTACGCCATTATTATCTGCGCCAGGGGCCTTTGGTGGGGCAGATTCAGGTCAATCTGGTTGATCGTGGTCAGCGCAGCGCGTCCAGCCATGATATTGCCGGACGGGTCCGTGAGCGCCTTGTGCCAGTGGCCCAGCGCTTTGGAGCGCGGATCAAGGTGGTGGAAGTGCCACCTGGCCCGCCAGTGGTGCAGACCCTGGTGGCGGAAATTTACGGCCCAACACATGAGAGCCGCCTGGCTGTTGCCCGTCAGGTCAAGGATGTTTTTCATGCCACGCCCAGTGTGGTGGATGTGGACTGGTTTGTGAATGACCCGCATCCGGAAACCAGGGTGCGCGTACAGGCAGACAAGGCCTTGCAAAATGGCATCAGCCCTGACCGGGCGCGTCAGGTTCTGGCCGCATCTCTGGCCGGCCAGCACGCTGGCCTGCTGCATGACCAGCGAGCCAGGGAAGATGTGCCCATCATGGTGCGCCTGCCCGGTGCCAGGCGTTCCGGGGTACGTGATGTGGAAAGCATTCCTGTGCGTGGTGAATCAGGCCAGATTGTTTCACTGGGCCAGATTGCCGCAGTGACCGAGGCAATTGCCCCAGCGCATATTTATCATAAAAACATGCTGCCCGTTATCTATGTTACAGCAGATATGGCCGGGGCTGAAGAAAGCCCGGTCTATGGCATGGCCCGGATTGACCAGGCCCTTGATGACCTTGCTGCGCGTGGACAAGGAGCCTGGCAGAGCGGAGATACCCGGCCCCTGACCCGTCTGTACACTGCCGGACCAGACTCCACGCACGATATTGCCATGAAGTGGGATGGCGAGTGGCAGATCACCTATGAAGTGTTTCGGGATATGGGCCTGGCCTTTGCCGTGGTCCTGGTGCTTATTGCCATTTTGGTTGTGGGCTGGTTTGGCTCATACACCACGCCCATTGCCATTATGATTCCCATTCCCTTGTCACTTATTGGCATTATTCCGGCTCATGCCCTGTCTGGCTCGTTTTTTACTGCAACGTCCATGATAGGCTTTATTGCCGGAGCCGGCATTGTGGTCCGCAATTCCATTATTCTGGTGGATTTTATTGCCATGCGCCGAAGCCAGGGCGAAACTCTGGAAGACGCAGTGGTGGAAGCAGGGGCAGTACGCTTCCGGCCCATGGTCCTGACTGCCCTGTCAGTGGTGGCCGGAGCCTTTGTTATCCTCTTTGACCCGATCTTTCAGGGCCTGGCCATTTCCCTTTTGGCCGGAGAAGTGGCGGCCACGCTTTTTTCACGCATGGTTGTGCCGGTCATGTATTATCTGGATCAGCGCAGACAGGCCGTTACAGCGCTACCAGACGCATAACAGTGTCGATCAATTCTGTGCTGTCGTAGGATTTGACCACATAAGCGTCAGCAGCAATGGATTTTAAATCATAGCGGAAGCTGTCATACGCTGTGCAGAGAATAATGGGCTGGGTTGCGCCAGCGCAGCGTAATTGCTGTAATACATCCAGCCCGGAGCGTGACTGGCCGAGTTTAATGTCCAGAATTATGCCATCAGGCTTGTGCATGGACAGCAGATCCTGCGGATTTTCAGAACCATCAGCCAGGACCACGTGATAGCCCTGCGTTTTCAGCTCTTCTGCATAGAGCATCCGCACATGGGCTTCATCGTCAATGATCAGAATAGTTGTGCGCGGCATACGTTCCTCCTTGTCTTTTGGCCTGAGGTGTAGGGCATTCCCCGGTGTTTGCAAAGCCAGAGTTATTTGTCCTGGCCCATCTGGATGGACACATCTTCAGGTCGCACCCGGTGCACACTGCGCGGCGAGCGTTGCACGGTGCGGGCATACGACACGGCAGGGTATCCAAAAAGCATGACATACATGGCCTGATGATCGCCAGGAACGCCAAGTTTGGCCAGGAGTTCCGGCACAACATCACGCAAGGCCCACATGGCATACCCACACCACAGCGTGCCCAGGCCCATGGATTGGGCCATGAGTTCAAAATAGCTTAAAGAGATAAACACATCTGCCCAGGGCGTGGCCCCTTTGTCCGGAGCTGATGCAATGAGCATGTGCGGCGCATGACGAAAAATAATGTCCCGCCCAGCGTCAAAAGGGTCGAGCATTCTGGATAAAAAGCTCAGGTGGTCTGGTATGGTCCCTCTGGCTGTGGCCATGCGGATACCAGCCATGGTTTGCTGACGAATAGACTCCATCACCACAGGATCATCAACCACGGTCAGGCGCACCTGGCGTTCATTGCGGCCAGTGGGCGCATAGGCCAGGGTTGCCAGAAGCTGATCCAGTTCCTGGGCGGGCACAGGGTCTGGACTGTATGAGCGTACAGAGCGCCGACTGCGGATACGCGACGCCATTGCCTGGGGATCTGGTGGCGCAACAGGATCACTGTGATCAGGATCTTTGCCCAGAATGGACAACGCGCCAGCAGGGCAGACCGCCAGGCAGTGCTGACAGTGAATACATCTGGATTCCAGTTTTTCCGGGATATACGGCACATTGTCCTGGAGGCGGATAATGCCCGCAGGACAGTCATCCACACAAGCCGCGCACTGGATGCAGCGGGACGCATCAATGGTAAATTTGAGCATGGTTTCTCCGTTTGTCTGACAGCAGATTTCTTGACGTCAGGGAATGGGCGTGCATATTCGTCTTTGTAAGCAACATGGATACATAATCATAGAGCACTCGTTCCAGGCTGACAATGCCTGGTTCTTTGGAATCATACAATGCACATAGATTCTCACTGCACCTCATGTTCCGGACATGGGCACAGCCTGCCCCTGGAGCCTGCGTGTACGCATCAGCATATTCCTGGAGAAGAAGTTATTTCCTTGCAGGACGTGTCCTTTGGCTATGGTGACCAGGAGGTCTTGACCCAGGTCAACCTGACTGTGCACAGGGGAGATTTCATGGCTGTGATCGGCCCCAATGGCGGTGGCAAAACCACCCTGATCAAGCTCATTCTGGGCTTGCTCTCGCCCGGATCTGGTGCGGTACGAGTTCTGGGCCAGAACCCACTTCAGCATCGCCCGGCCATTGGCTATGTGCCTCAACATGCGGCAGTCCAGCCGCGTTTTCCCATTACTGTGCGCGATGTGGTTTTACTGGGCCTGCGTCGTGCCGGGCGCTCCTGGCCGGGATATTCCGCCGCAGACAAGCGCACGGCTGTGGATATTCTGGCCCAGGTGGATATGGCAGACCTGGCCCAGCGCCGTTTTGATGCCTTGTCCGGAGGGCAGAAGCAGCGTGTGCTTGTGGCCCGCGCCCTTATTGCTGCTCCGTGTCTGCTCCTTTTTGACGAACCCACGGCCAATATCGACCCCCAGGGAAAAATCTGTCTGTTTGATCTGCTGTCATCTCTCAGCCAGACCATTACTATTCTCATGGTCAGCCATGACCTGATTTCTGCTTCCACGCGCATTACCAGCGTGGCCGCAGTCAACCGCAGGCTCATTCAGAATACGGGTCGGGAACTGACCCATGCCATGCTGGCGCTTATTTACGGCACTCACGATGCGTCATGTCCTTTGGATGAATACATCAAAGGATTGCCCTCAATTCTGCATCCATGACCAAGCCTCTTCAGGGGCCTGGTTTTTTTGTATTCTCCCATTGAAAATCCTGTGACACTGCATTAGGCAAAAAGTATCTTGAATTCACCAGGCTGGCAGGGAGTACATATGCCTTACCCTACACCGCACGCACAGAACGCACCAAGAATATCCGCGCTGATTTGCGTTCTGTGGTTCATGATGCTTGGCTTGGAGCTTGGATGTGGCTCCCTGGTACGTGCAGATGCGCTCAGACTTACTGAGCAAGCCTGGCTCAAAGAGCATGAGCCTGTCCGTATTGTCAGCCAGGCAGATTATCCACCGTTTGAATTTATTGACGAGCAGGGGCATCCCCAGGGCATGTGTATAGACCTGGTGCGCTGGATAGCCGCAGAATTTGGATTTGAGGTCCAGTTTACAAACATGCCTTTTAAGGCCGCCCAGCAGGCCATCCTTGAAGACCGGACCGATGTACTGACCAGTCAGTTTTACAGTGCTGAACGGGACGAGATTTTTGATTTTTCCCAAACTACCTGGAACGTACCAGCCCTTATTTTTGTTCCGGCTGACAGGCCGGATATTACGTCACTGAACGATTTGCGCGGCAAACGCATTGCCATGCTGCGCGGAGACTATGCTGAGGAATTTTTACGCTCCAAGGGCATAGAATATACGCAGGTTCTGACCCATACTTTTTCCGAAGCCACAGACAAAGTGCTGGATGGCAGTGCAGACGCCATTATCGGAGACCAGCCCATTGTTCTCTATCACCTCTATGCCAAAGGGCTGACCAACAGAATGAAATCCGTGGGCCAGCCCCTGTATATCGGACAAAATACCCTTTCTGTAGCTGAAGGCCATCGCAAGCTCTTGTCTATCCTGAATAAAGGTATTTCTCTGGCCAAAGAACGGGGCGCGTTTGAGGCAATCACCAAAAAATGGCTTGGCAGGCCTGTTGTCAATCACTCAGGCAGCGCGGTCTCAATGCCTGCCAGCCAGATGCTCGTCCTGGCAGGCATTGTGGTTGTGGCCGCTATGCTTGCAGCCTGGGTTGTGTATCTGCGTACAACACTGCGCCAGCGCACTGCGGAACTGCGTGAAGTTCAGAATCCGTACCTTCCTGTGGATACAGGGGAATACCGGAGCATTATCTTCAAGCACATGGCTGTGTTGCTGGGGCTTTTAGTGCCTGGATTTTTTGCTGCAAATTATGTGGTGCAACAAACACTTATTCTGCCTGAGTACCTGGCCTATGAACAGCGTGACGCCCAGACAAAAATTTCCAGTGCCCTGCGTTCCATAGAAGACGAAGCCCATGAAGTGCAGAAATACGCCGCTGACTGGGCATTCTGGGATGATAGCGTCGCATTTGTTACAGAACAAAACGACGATTTTATTCGTGTCAACCTGGACATGCCTGCTTTGTCCCAACGCGCTGACATAGATGTCCTGGTTTTTATCAATGCCCAGGGCAGAGTTGTCTGGTCTGATGCCTATGATCCTGTGAGCAAACACGCCCTTGTCATGCATGAATTACGCACAAACACTTTGCCCAGTGAGCATCATCTGCTTGCTCCACTGCACACAGGTGAAAGCTGGTCCGGGGTCATGCTCACCAAGCACGGCCCGTTATTTACAGCCGTGGCCCCTGTTTTGCCCTCTGATGGCCAGGGCGCTCCACAAGGCGTGCTGATTATGGGGCGTTTTGTGCGCCAGGCCATGCTGGATGACATCAAGGGGATGCTTGGCGGCCGTCTGGAAGCCTTGTTCCCTGGCAGCCCTGCCTGGTCTGCCGCAGAAGACGCCATTGTTGCCCGCCTGGAGCCTGGAGAAACGCTTCTTGTGGAATCCAGCGCAGATATCCTGACTGCCTATGCCTTGGTGCCAGCTCTGCCTGGACAGCCAGCCCTGCTTTTACGCCTGGAATATGAACGCGATATGGTGCGCCAGACAAAAACCATTCTTCGTCTGGCCTCTGGTATTGTGCTGACAGCGGTTTTGTCTTTGTTTGGCGGGGGCAGCATCTGGTTTATTATGGCCTTGCGAGGAAACTTGCGTCGCCAGGCGCATGTGGAAAAACTGGTTGCCCTGCGCACAGCAGCCTTGGAAGAAAGTGAGCAGAAATTTCGGGATCTGTACCAGACAATGGCCAGCATCATTGAAGGCACCAATGCTGGAACCTGGGTCTGGAACGTGCCGACAGGAGCGCAGCAGGTCAATGAGTGGTTTGCAGGAATGCTGGGCTACACAGTGGACGAACTCGCGCCAATCACCATAAATACGTGGAAACAGCTGGTCCATCCTGATGATCTGCGCCGGGCGACTACGGCCCTGGAAGAGCATATGGCAGGCGGTCCGTCTATGTATGAGAGCGAGGCTCGCTTACGGCACAAGGATGGCCACTATATCTGGGTGTTATCGCGAGGGCGGGTTACTGAGTGGACAAAAGATGGCCGGCCCCGCATTGTTTCCGGTACACATATTGACATTACTGAACGCAAGCTGGCTGAACAGGCCCTGGCCGAGAGTGAACGCAGTAAATCTGTATTGCTCAAAAACCTGCCAGGCATGGCCTATCGCTGCCAGTATGACCGGGAATGGACCATGGAGTTTGTTTCTGATGGATGCCTGGCCCTGACCGGATATGAGCCAGCAGACATAATCGCCAACAAGCACGTATCGTTTAATGACCTTATCAAGCCTCAATACCAGGAAATGGCCTGGAATATCTGGACTGCGGCCATTGTGCACCGTCAGCCTGTACGTCTGGAATACGAAATATACACAAAGACAGGAGCAACAAAATGGATCTGGGAGCTTGGGCAGGTGGTTTTTGGCCCGGATGACCAGGTTGAGGCCCTGGAAGGAATATTGCTGGACATCAGCGACCGCAAACAGATTGAGTACGCCCTGGCAGAAGCCAAGGAACAGGCCGAAGCAGCCAATGTCTCCAAGTCTGCATTTCTGGCCAATATGAGCCATGAAATCCGCACTCCGATCAATGGAGTCATGGGCATGTTGCAGGCCTTGCAGGACACGGATTTAAGTGCAGAACAAGAGAAGTTTGCCAGTACGGCCTTTCAATCATGCAAACGCCTGGAACGCTTGCTCTCGGATATTTTAGACTTGTCGCGCATTGAAGCCGGCAAGCTGATCATCCACCCTGCTCCGATGGAGTTTGCTGTATTATTTCAGCAGATTCAGGATCTTTTTGCACCTCTGGTTACGAGTAAAGATCTGGAACTGCGTTTTACCCTTGATCCGGCCCTGGTTCCACTGTGCATTGTAGCTGATGCAGCGCGCTTACAGCAGGTGCTGGTCAATCTGATTGGCAATGCCTATAAATTCACCTCGGCTGGCCTGATTGAAGTGCTGGCCTGGGCACTGCCTGCGCGACAGGATACACACTGCCGGGTATTTTTATCAGTGACTGATACAGGCATTGGCATTGCCGATGATAAGCTGGAAACCCTGTTTAATCCTTTTTCGCAGATAGATGGTGGCTACACGCGCAGCCACCAGGGCGCCGGGCTGGGTTTATCTATCTGTAAACGACTTATTACCCTGATGGGTGGAGGCATGTCTGTGATGAGTGAAGTGGATAAGGGTACAAGTATTGGCTTTGCCCTTGAATTTCCTCTTGATAGCACTCCTGTTCAGCCGCAATCAGCCCACAGCGAGGATGTTGCTGATATTTTGAATGGGCTGCGCATTCTTTTGGCTGAAGATGATCAGGTCAGCGCTTTTGCGGCCCAGGCTATTTTACGCAAGCGCGGGGCCGTGGTCAGTCATGCGCAGGATGGACAACGTGCGCTTACTGCCCTGGAACACGAAAACTATGATCTGGTGCTTATGGACGTGCAGATGCCCAATATGGACGGAGTAGAAGCCACCAAACGCATTCGCCAGGGCCTGGCAGGAGAAACTGCCAGGAACACACCCATCATTGCCATGACTGCCTATGCCATGAGCGGGGACCGGGAGCGCTTCCTTGAAGCCGGTATGGATGCCTATGTGGCCAAGCCCATAGAAATAAAGAAACTTACCCGCGTGGTGCAGGGGCTGCTTAAAAAATGACTATCAACAAGGTGTCTGCATCATGATGGAAATGATGGGTTTTGAGTTTATGCGCAATGCCCTGGCTGCTGCGCTGCTGGCAAGCCTGGCCTGTGGGATTATCGGCAGTCTGGTGGTGGTTAATCGTCAGGTTTTCATGGCCGGAGGCGTGGCCCATGCCGCCTATGGCGGTGTTGGCCTGGCTTTTTTTCTGGGCCTGCCTGTTTTGCCCTGCACCGTGGGCTTTACTGTGTGTGCTGCCCTGCTCATGGCTCATGCTGCCTTTGGACGCCAGGAGCGGTCTGATGCGTTTGTTGGTGTCATGTGGGCCGGGGGCATGGCCGCAGGCATTATCCTCATGGATCTGACTCCCGGATATAATGTTGATCTTATGAGCTATCTTTTTGGGAGCATCTTGGCTGTCCCGCGCACAGATATCTGGCTCATGCTGGGCCTGGACGCACTGATTGTGGGCCTGGTCTGGTGGCATTTCAAAGATTTTCTGGCCCTGTCTTTTGATCCAGAATTTGCCCGCTCCACCGGGGTTCCGGTGCAGGGGCTGTACTACTTGTTACAGGCTTTGACTGCCCTGACAGTGGTAATGGTGATTCAGGTGGCCGGGCTTATTTTAGTCATTGCCCTGCTGACTATTCCGCCCATGCTGGCAGAACTGTGGACCAATTCTCTTATCACAATGATGATCTGGGCCAGCCTGGCCAGCCTTGTTTTCTGTCTGCTGGGCCTGACTGTTTCATACCGCTTTGACCTCACTTCCGGGGCATCCATCATTGCCGTGGCCACCCTGGGCTACCTGGCAGGCTGGGGCCTGCGTGCGGCCTGGCACAAAGCCTGACACCGAAGAAACTATCATGGAGCGCAAATTGACTTCACCTGGGCCTTTCCGTAGGGAAAGAAGCCATTTGCCTTTGTGCTCGCGGCAATACACACGACAGGAGAGCTGAATTCATGGCCAATATCGTTGTCATGGGCGCCCAGTGGGGCGACGAAGGAAAGGGAAAAATTGTAGATTTGCTGACCACAGATGTAAGCGCCATTGTGCGCTTTCAGGGCGGCAACAATGCCGGCCATACCCTGGTTGTTAACGGCAAACAGACCATTTTGCACCTTATTCCGTCAGGTATCCTGCATCCTGATAAACAATGCCTTATCGGTAACGGCGTGGTGTTAGACCCGTGGGTATTTTGTCAGGAAATGGACAAGCTGGCTGCGGCTGGCATTGATGTCAGCCCCAAACGGCTGATGATCAGCAAAAAAACACAGCTTATCATGGAATACCACCGCGTCCTTGATGCAGCGCGAGAAAATTTTAAGAGTGGTTCAGATAAAATCGGCACAACTGGTCGGGGCATTGGCCCATGCTATGAAGACAAAATGGCCCGCATTGGCATCCGAGCTGCCGATCTGGCTGACGAAGCCCTGCTGGCCCATAAAATTAAAAAAGCACTGGTAGAAAAAAATGCCCTGCTGCACGGTCTGTATGGTCAGCCTGCCCTGGATGCAGACACCCTGCTTGCTGATCTCCTGCCAGTGGCCCGCAGGCTGGTGCCCTATCTGGGCGATGTGTCGTCAGCTATTCAGGAGCATTCTGCCACGGGCGTACTTTTTGAAGGCGCTCAGGGCACGCATCTGGATATTGATCACGGCACCTATCCGTTTGTGACCTCTTCCAACACTGTCTCAGGCAACGCCGCAGCAGGCTCTGGATGCTCGCCCCGAATGCTTGAGCGCATTGTGGCCATTGTCAAAGCCTACACCACCCGTGTCGGGGCTGGCCCATTTCCCACAGAAATATCAGATGGCCCTGGCGCATACATGCAGGAAAAAGGCGCGGAATTTGGCGCCACCACTGGACGCAAGCGGCGCTGCGGCTGGCTGGATCTTGTTGTGTTGCGCGAATCCCAGCGCTTAAATGGCCCCACTGAAATTGCTTTGACCAAACTCGATGTGCTGGGCGGGTTGGATGAACTGCGTCTTTGCGTGGCCTATGGCTACCAGGGCCAGGAACTGGCCTATCCGCCTCAGGAAGAAAATGGCATGGCTTTTGTGGAGCCAGTATATGAGACCATGCCTGGCTGGCAGGAAGACATTTCCGCGTGCCAAGCCTATGCCGAGTTGCCCCAGGCCGCCAAAAATTATATTGCCCGCATTGAAGAAATTCTGGGCATTCCTGTGCGCATTGTTTCCGTAGGCCCTGACCGCAACCAGACCATTATCCGCTAAATAAGCAGGGAGGCCTGGCCTCCCTTAAGCTATATTCATGCCTGCATCCTGGCACACCATCGCAGAACAACAGCCCCGTGTTGTAGGATTT
>JAAYGZ010000019.1 GCA_012727515.1 Desulfovibrionales bacterium | reverse complement strand
CTTGGGTACCTGCCGCAGGAAATAGAGCTTTTTCCGGCCACGGTGGCGGAAAACATTGCTCGTTTGGGCGACGTTGACATGGATGAGGTGCGCCGGGTCTGTGATCTGGTCGGCATTACCGAGCTTATTGAATCTTTGCCTGCAGACTTTGAGACCCAGGTCGGGGGCGAAGGAGGCGTGATGTTTTCTGGTGGTCAGAAGCAGCGCATTGGTCTGGCCCGGGCTTTATACGGCTCGCCAGCAGTGCTGTTGCTTGATGAACCCAATTCCAATCTGGATGAAGCAGGGGAAATGCAGCTTATGCAGACCTTGGCGCGCATACGTCAGGAAGGACGCACGACCTGCATTATGATTACGCACAAAACAGGCTTGCTCGGCCTGGTGGATAAAATTTTAATGCTGCAACAGGGCCAGGTAGCTCAGTTTGGCGACAGGGATGACGTTCTGGCAGCCATCAGCCGTCCGCAGCATACTGCACAGCCTCAGAGCCCTGTACTGCGTACAGCATAACGTGTCTGGGGAAGCAAAGGAGAGAATATGAATTGGTTTGCGTTGATGCGTTATAGCGCCCTGTGTGCGGCCTGCCTGGTGCTGTTTGTTGCTGTGGCCCAGGCTGCAGAGCCGCCGGCAGAAGAAAATATGCAAACAACATACACCATGCGCGATTGCGTGGAGCAGGCCCTGCGCAGCAGCCCCCGGATCATGGCTGCTGAAGATGCTGTGCGCAAGGCTGAAGCAGAAACCGGCATGGCCAGAGCGGGCTTTCTTCCCCAACTGACCGCCTTTGGAACGCGCAAAATGATTCATGGTTTTGAATCTGAGGGTACTGCGGACAGTGATTACGATGATCAGACCACGGATTCGTATGGGTTACAGCTATCGCAGACCTTATTTCAGGGCCTGACTATTTTTAACGGGTATCAGCGTGCTGTGCTGGCCCATGAATATGTGCTGGCTGAAAAAGAAGATGCTCTGGCGCGCCTGACCACTCAGGTGCAGACAACCTTTCTGGACCGGCTGCGTGCTGTGGAAGAATTAAAAATTTATGAAGCGCATCTGGAAAGTCTGGAAACCAATGGCCGGGCCCTGGAAGCCATGTTTGCGCAGAATCTGGTGTCGTACAGTGATGTGCTGACCACGCAGGCAGAAATTGCCACGGCCATGCAGCGTGTCAGTGAAACTCGCAATTATATCTCTACCAAGACCATTGAACTCAAAGGCCTGATGCATGTGCCCTTTGAAAATAAACTGACCTTTGTGGGCAATGTCTGGGACGCAGCCTATACCCCGGACTGGACCCTGGAGGAAATCCGCGCCCATGCCTTGAAAAATCGCCCGGCCATACGGTTGGCCAAGTTGGGAGTGGAATTGGTACAAAAAGATCGTGATATTGCCCTGGGCGCGTTTTCCCCGCGTGTTTCTCTGAGTTTGTCCTACCAGAATCTGGATGTGGACTACGATGAACAGGGTTTTTCCGGATTCAGCAAATATGATCGCGATTACAGCAAAGCCTATGGCGTGGGCATGTTGAATTTTGAGTGGAACTTGTTCCAGGGCGGGCGTGATTATTATCAGGTGCAGCGCACCAGGCATGAGATCAGCAGGTTGCAGAATAATCTGCAAGACCAGGAGTCCCTGGCCTATACAGAAATTGAATCGGCAAACAGTTCGTTTTTAGAGGCAAAAAGTCGAGCCAGGCACGCCCTGACTTTTTTGAAAAGCGCTCGCGAGAACGTGGCCATGGTTCAGGCTCGTTTGGAAAAAAGTCTGAGCACTATCCCGGAAATGGTCTTGGCGCGAAGCAAGCTGCAGCAGGCTGAATCCAATCTGGTGAAAGCGCAGATAGACTGTCAACAGGCCTTGGCGAACCTTTATTACGCCATGGGTCACCGTACATCAGCCCTGGTGCAGTAAGGAGTCGGCATGAAAGCCTTTTTGAAACAATTAATGCGGTTTTTCGGATTTGCTTTTTTCTTCAGTCTGTTCATCAACACATTGCAGTTGGTGTTTCCCATCTACATGCTGTTGATATTTGATAAGGTTCTGGTCAGCAGAAGTCTGCCGACCCTGATCACTGTGACCATTGGCGCTTTGCTTGCCCTTGTGGTCATGGCCCTGCTTGATTTTCTGCGCTCCCGCTTGCTGGTGCGTGCAGGCGTGGCCGTGGACCGCAGGCTGACCAAGCCTGTGATCACGGAAATGGTCCGCGACGCAGCCCGTATTGACTCCAAATCCTATCGTGAGGGCATTCTGGACATCAATACCATGCGCAATTTCCTGGCTGGAAATGCGGCTTTTTCCTTTTTTGATCTGCCCTGGGTACCCATTTATCTTTTTGCCATTTTCTGTATGAATATGTGGCTGGGCTGGCTGGCTGTGGCAGGCGCCTGTGTACTGCTGATTCTTGGTCTGGCGCAGGAGTTTCTGACTGGTCCCAGGTTTACCCTGGCCAAAACCATGGAGCGCCAGTCTGGCCAGTTGATTAACCTTGGACTGCGCAATGCCGAGGTTATTACCGGTATGCACATGCAGCCCGGACTGATCGGACATTGGGAGCGCCCCCATGAACAGACCCTGTACCTGCAGACCAATGCCTATCGTTTCAGCGGCATACTGAATTCTATTTCCAGGAGTTTCCGGGCCGGAATGCAGATTTTTGTTTATGGCCTTGGCGCGTACCTGGTTTTGGAAAACCAGGGCACTGTGGGTACAATTATTGCGGCATCTGTCATTACCCGCCAGGCGCTTAATCCTGTTGAACAGATTATGAATACCTGGAAGCAGACAGTTGAGGCCCGGGCTGCGTATATGCGCCTGGATGCCTTGCTGGGTGCTGCAGATACCCGTGAACACATGGAACTGCCTGAACCAGCAGGTAAAATTGATGCTGAAGCCGTGGGCCTGGCCGTGAGTGGTCGCCCCATTCTGGGCAATGTTTCTTTTGCTCTGGAGCCTGGCGAGTCCATGGGCCTTATTGGGCCAAGCGGAGCAGGAAAAAGCTCGCTGTGCCGTCTTTTGCTGGGAATCTGGCCATCCACATCAGGCAAGGTTCGTTTGGATGGAGCAGATATATTTTCCTGGAACAAGGATATGCTTGGCCCGTACATTGGGTATTTGCCACAGGATGTTGAGCTTTTTGCCGGGACTATCAGCGAGAACATTGCCCGTATGGGCGAAGTGGATTCGGCCAAAGTGGTGGAAGCCGCGACCCTGGCCGGAATTCATGAAATTATTCTGCGTCTGCCGCAAGGCTATGACACACAGATTGGTGATCTGGGAATGCAGCTTTCAGGCGGCCAGCGACAACTGGTTGGTCTTGCCCGTGTTTTTTACGGCCAGCCCCGTTTTGTCATTCTGGATGAACCAAATTCCAACCTGGATGAGCGTGGTGAACGAGCCTTGGTACAGGCCCTGGCCACACTCAAGGAACGTGCAGTGACCACAATCATGGTCACGCATAAACCATCACTGCTGTCCTCCATGGACAAGGTGCTGGTGCTCAAAGATGGCCAGGTGGCCTTGTTTGGTCCACGAGATGAGGTGTTCCGGGCTTTGGCGCCGCAAGCACCTGCAACAGCCTGAAGATCTGATACCTGACCGGCCCTGCCCTAAGTTAGAGAAGCGAGGAGAAGGACAATGTCCGCACTGACACCGGAAGAACAAAAAGTTTTGGATAGCAATCCCCGGCCTATTATTGTGGCTGGCTTAACATTGATCGTGGTTTTTTTTGGCGGATTGCTGGCCTGGTCAGCATTTCTGCCCATTCATGGAGCTGTGGTGGCTCCGGGTACAGT
>JAAYGZ010000204.1 GCA_012727515.1 Desulfovibrionales bacterium | reverse complement strand
GGTATGGCGCACAGCCATCATCACTGCCTCATACAGGGCCGTGCCGCCATCGTATAATGAGGCATTGGCAAAGGGCAGATCCAGGAGCCTGGCCATGACTGTCTGGTATTCAAAAATGGCCTGCAGGATGCCCTGAGATGCTTCGGCCTGATACGGGGTGTAGGCAGTGTAAAATTCACCTCGTCCACTTAAGGCGTCAACAGCGCAGGGAATGTCATGATCGTAAAAACCAGCGCCCAAAAACGAGGTCAGGTCTGTCTGGTTTTTTGCCGCAGTTTTTTCCAGCCTGCGGCGAACATTCATTTCACTCAGCCCAGGGGGCACGTTCAGTTCTGATGCCCTGAATTCAGCCGGAATGTCTGCAAACAGGGCACTGATGTCTGGAACACCAATGGTATCCAGCATGGCCTTTTGATCGGCCAGGGTATGGGGGATAAAGGGCATGATCTCTCCGGGATAGTAATTCTAGTGGGCTTCCTCGGCGCAGAACGCAGTGTAGGAGGCAAGATCAAGCAGTTGGTCAGACTTGGCCGTGAATTTGATTTTTATCATCCAGCCTGCGCCAAACGCATCCTGGTTGATCAGCTCTGGCGCATTTTCCAACTCAGTATTGACTTCAACCACTTCTCCGCTGACCGGGCTATAGATTTCACTGGCAGCCTTGACTGATTCCACGCTGCCAATCTCTGCGCCGATTTCAGTCTGGGTGCCTACTGCGGGCAGTTCAACAAAGGTTAAGTCCCCAAGCTGGACCTGGGCATAATCGCTGATACCAATGGTTGCGATATCATTATCAATGTGCAGCCATTCGTGAGATTTGGCAAAAAGAAGGGTTTCTGGCTTCATGGTACATATCCTTGTGTTGAGGGTAATTATTGGAAAAAACCGCTGATGTCTTGAGTTTAGCTGAGCATAAAGCTAATGAAGGCAAAGAGCAATAATCCCAGATGGTGGTGGGAAGCAAAAATCAAGGGTTCAGGATGCACAAGGAGGAAGTATGCGTACTCTGCGGGTGGTGGGGGCAATGGTGCTGCTGCTATTTTTTGTTGGTCCGGCATGGGCTACCGGGCTGACTGCAACGCACGTGGAAGGGTTTATCCATGCAATGACCGAGCTTAAGCCCATGTTTGACAGTTATGCCGATGAAATAGGCGATGATGGTGATGCCAGCAGCACTG
Organism: Desulfovibrionales bacterium; assembly: GCA_012727515.1. GTDB lineage: Bacteria > Desulfobacterota > Desulfovibrionia > Desulfovibrionales > Desulfomicrobiaceae > Desulfomicrobium. The sequence continues at coordinate 1,499 of JAAYGZ010000204.1, read as the reverse complement.
TCCAGATTATGAGAGACTGGACAGCAGGTATGCGCACGCATCAGGACTTTGTATCTGTGTTGCGCAAAAATGGGTTTGATCTGCCCACCTGGGAGGCAGTTGTTCCGGATGTAGTCCAGGCGTACATGGCTATTCAGTTTGGCAAGGACGGGCTGGATGCCATAGCTCAGATGCAGGAATCTTTGCAAAGCATTGAAAACAATCCTGATCTTCCTGAGGAGCAAAAGGCCGAGATTCAGGCCCAGATGCGTGCAACTATTGCTGAATTTGAAACAATAGTCAGAACCTCGCCGGAAAACCAGGACGTGGTGCGGCCTTTTGTTCCGCGTTTGAACGCGATATTTGAATGGCAGGACTAAATTCTGTCGCTTTGAACGTATAATGTGATGCCGCCCTGGTGCGGCATCATTTTTTTGTGAGTAGTGCCATGTCTTCTGATAGGTATGCAGAGCAGGTCCATGACCACCGTGTACGAATTATGGGCGCAGACCTGTGGACCCTCATGCGTTTTGCCCGGCCCTATGCACAGCGCATCAGTGTCGGACTGCTGACCAATGCCGGGGCACGGTTTTTTGATTTGCTGCCCATGCTTGTGGTGGGGCGGGTGGTAGATACTGTCAGCGTTGCGGTCAGCCAGGGCCAGACGCTTGCTTTTACTGATTTCACCCAGGCCGGGCTGCTTATTTTAGGTACATTTGCCGGCCTGGCATTTTTTCAGAGTACCAGTGATTACCTCTTGGACACGGTGGCCCAGCATGTGCGCCATGATCTGCGGGTGCATTTGTATGCGCATGTGCAAAAACTTGACGTATCCTATTTTGAAGCCAGGCAAACCGGAGATATCATGGCTGTGCTGGCCAGTGATGTGGATAATCTGGAGCGATTTTTTGCCGATACCTCCACCAGCATGGTGCGCCTGATCATTACTTTTGGCGGAGTATACGGTATTTTATTCTGGCTTGACTATCATCTGGCCCTGCTTTTGTTGGTGCCCATGCCCTTTGCCATTTGGGCCGTGCGTTTTTTTGCCACTCGCATTGGGCCACGGTATCGTCAGGCTCGCCAGGCTGTAGGAGATATTAACGCCTTGCTGGAAAATAACCTGCAGGGAATGCCGGTTATTCAGGCCTATTCAGCCCAGGCCTACCAGGAGCAGCGCATTGCCCTGCGCTCTGAAGACTATCGAAACGCAGCTATCCAGGCAGCTGTGGAGCGAGCACGCTTTATTCCCCTGCTCTATGCAATTGCCGGGCTGGGATATGCCGTGCTCATTGGCGTTGGCGGCTGGATGACGCAGGCCGGGACAGGACCAAGCCTGGGGGAGTTCACAACCTTTGTGCTCATGGCCATGCGCCTGGTTTTGCCCTTGTTTGTCTTTGGCTCCCTGATCAACCAGATTCAGCAGGCTGAGGCCTCGGCCAGGCGCATTAATCAGATTTTTGACACCGTGCCTCAGGTGCAGGACAGGTCCGGAGCCATTTCTCTGGACACGCCTGTAG
>JAAYGZ010000203.1 GCA_012727515.1 Desulfovibrionales bacterium | reverse complement strand
GACTTACAGCTGCCACTGCGCCCAGGAGCATGGTTAAAATTCTGGTGGTACTGGTCAGGGCCTCGGCAATCTGCCTGGTGTCCATCACACGGAAATCATTATCTTCCCCTTCTGTGATATTGCGGCGCTCCCGCAGCAGCAAGGTGAGTTGTTTTTTGGCCGCATCCAGGGACGCGCTGTTTCTGATGGATACACTCAGGCGGCCAATGTCCTGATTCCCCACCAAGCGGCGCTGCACAGTGCGCAGAGGCATGATCACGGTGTCATCCTGGTCTGATCCCATGGCTGACTGGCCCTTGGACTTGAGCACTCCGATCACTTCACAGGAAAATTGCTTGATGCGGATTTCACTGCCCACGGGGTTTTGTCCGCCAAAAAGTTTTTCCCGCACAGTGTCCCCAATAATGCACACTGCCCGGCCAGCCTTTTGCTCTGTGTCGGAAAATGTTCTGCCAGAGGCCAATTCCCAGTTACCAGCCGGAAAATAGTCCGCATTGCTGCCCGTGACCACTGTTGACCAGTTATTGGCCTGGTACACAGCTGTGACAGATTTATTGACCACAGGGGCTATCCATTCTGCTGCTGAAATCTGGCTGCGAACAGCATCCACATCAGCCATCTTGAAATTGGGCGCTCCGCCAGAGCCAGGGCCAAAACGCTGGCCAGGCACAATCATCACCAGGTTGCTGCCCATGCTGGAAATCTGGTCTGTCACAGACCTGGTGGCTCCATTGCCCAGCGTGACCATGGTGATGACCGCTGCCACGCCAATGACAATGCCCAGAATGGTCAGAAAAGAGCGCATGAGGTTGCGGCGAATAGCGCGCAAGGCCAGAAGAAAGGTGTTCCAGAGCATCAGACTGCCTCGCTCCTGGGGCTATCGCTTTCCACCATGCCGTCCACAAAGCGAATAACTCTGCTGGCATAGGCAGCAATATCAGGCTCATGGGTAACCATGATCACGGTAATGCCCTGCTCCTGATTAAACGAGGTGATCAGGTCCATAATTTCCTGACTGGTGCGGGTATCCAGATTGCCTGTTGGTTCGTCAGCCAGCAGAATTGTCGGCGCTGTCACGATGGCCCTGGCAATGGCCACACGCTGTTGCTGGCCCCCGGACAGTTCTGCTGGCGTATGGCGCTCCCAGCCTGCCAGGCCCACCTGGTGCAGGGCTTTTTGCGCTGCGTGTTCACGCTCTTTAGCCGGGTACCCGCGATAAATAAGCGGAAGTTCCACATTTTCCAGGGCTGTGGTCCGGGCCAGCAGGTTAAAGCCCTGAAAAACAAAGCCCAGAAAATGGCGACGCAAAAGCGCCCGCTGATTGCGGTGCAAACGCTCCACGTGCACATCTTGAAACATATAACTGCCTGTGGTGGGCGTATCCAGGCAGCCCAGGATATTCATAATAGTGGATTTTCCAGACCCGCTTGGCCCCATGATGGCCACAAATTCACCCGCCGCAATGGCAAGATCAATGCCTTTGAGGGCCAGAAAAGCAGATTGTCCGTGTCCGTATTCTTTGGTTACTGCGGACAACTGGATACAGCCCGGAGCACTCATGGGGCAGTGTCCAGCATTTCTGTGATTACCTCGGTCCCGGCCTGGAGATCGCCAGAGAGAATTTCAGTCATGCGGCCATTGGTAGCGCCGGTGCGCACTTCCACGGGCACGGGCTGGCCTTCGCGCAGAATCCAGACCCGAGGCGTGGACGAATCAGACTTTTTCTGCTGCGCCACAGGCTGGCGCGGGGGCCTGGGCATAAAGGCAAGGGACAGGCTTCTGCTTTTCTGCGCTGTGGACGCAGCATGTTCGGGCGGGGAAAAGCGCAAGGCCGCATTGGGCACAAGCAGGGCATTTTTCTGCGTCAGGGTTGTGATTTCTGCTGTGCCGGTCATGCCTGGGCGCAGAGACAGATCTGCATTATTAACTGTAAGAATGGTCAGGTAAGAGATAACATTATCTTTTTCCTGAGAACCGTAGCTGACCCTGGTGATAGTGGCCGTGTATTTGCGGCCTGGCCAGGCATCCACGCCAAAAGTGGCGTTCTGCCCTTCCTGCACCTGGCCCACGTCCGCTTCATCCACATCAACCTGGAGTTCCATTTTGGACAGGTCTTCGGCCAGAGTAAACAACACAGGAGCCTGAAACGAGGCGGCCACGGTCTGACCAGGCTCCACGGAGCGGGCCAGCACAACGCCATCAATGGGTGAATAGATGCTGGCCTTGCGCAGGTCTGTTTCATCTGACTGCACCACTGCCCTGGCCTGGCTGATACTGGCTTTGGCCACGGCCTCTGCTGCCACGGCCCGTTTCAGGTTGGCCTCTGCTGTGAGCATTTCAGCCACAGAGGGCATTTTGCCTGCGGACAAGCGCTGGACTGTGCGCAGACGTTCCAGATCGGCCTTGTTTTCAGCCACAGTGGCCTGGGACTGGGCCAGCTGTGCTGTGGCAGCTTCCAGATTGGCCCGTGATTTGGCTAATGAATCCATAATTTTGCTCAGATCCAGACGGGCCAGAACCTGGCCTGTGCGGACCTGGTCATTCACATCCACAAACACCTGATCCACAATGCCGGACAGTTCGCTGCCCACATCCACTTTGTTGGTGGGTTGCAGATTGCCGGTGGCAGAAACCGTGACCACCAGAGTGTCGCGCAGCACTGCTTCTGTTGTAAAGAGCGGCGTTGCGCCCTGTTTTTCTGAGCGCAGCATAAAAAAGACCAGGCCAGCCAGAGCAAGAAGAACAAGAAGCCAGAAAATCCAGCGCCATACAGAGCGCTTGGCAGAGTGAGCAGCCAGGACATGGTGCAGGGCCGTGCCCTGAGGCGTGTTTGTGGTTTGGGAAGACATGATTATTCCTTGGCGTTTGGAGAACGTTGTGCGTCCCAGCCTCCACCCAGACCTTTGTACAATCTGACAAGGGCCAGAATTGTCTCGGCCCGGGCACTGGCCAGGCTGTCCTGAGCAGACAAAAGGCTGCGTTCTGTATCAAGCACTGTTTGAAAATCTATAATACCGGCCAGGTAGCGCTGCCGCGCCCAGAGTGCGGCCTGTGCTGCGGCCTGTTCTGCCGTGTTCAGGGCCTGGGCGCGTTTTTTGGCACCGGCCAGGGCCACCAGGGCATTTTCCACGTCCTGCAGGGCTGTGAGCACGGCCTGTTCATAGGCTATTAACGCTTGTTCGCGCAGGGCGTCCTGGGCCTCGGCCTGGGCCTTCAGACGTCCTGCCTGAAACAGGGGCGCTGTTATGCCGGCCAGCAGCGAAGAGGTTTCTGCGCCACTGTGGCTCAGGCTGCTCAGGCTCAGGGCTTCAAGACCAAGGGAGCCGGACAGGGTGAACGATGGATAGCGGGCTGCTTCAGCCACGCCAACCTGGGCAGTGGCAGCAGCCAGGGCGCGTTCTGCAACGCGTATGTCTGGCCGTTGACGCAGGGTTTCCGCAGGAATGCCCACTGCAAGGGCTTCTGGCAGTGCGGGCAGAGCTTCTGGGCGCTCAAGCTGTGCGCGCAGACTGCCCGGCTCTCTGGCCAGCAGGATATCCAGATTGTGCCTGGCTTCGGCCAAGCTGGTTTCCAGGGCCGGAATACGCGCACGGGTTTCTTCCACATTGGCCTGGGCCTGGACAACATCAAGGGCATCGGTCAGCCCGGCCTGGGCCCGCCACTGGGTGAGCTGCAATGTTTCAGCCTGGCTGGCAAGGTTGGCGTGCGCAATGCGCAGTCGTTCCTGCAAGGTGCGTACTGTCACATAATTGGTGGCTGTTTCTGCTGCCAAAGCCACCTGAACAGCCTGGAGCTGCGCTGCAGACGCTTCCAGGTTTGCGTCAGCCGCTTCCACGCTGCGCCGCACCGCACCAAAAAAATCCAGCTCCCAACTGGCGTCCAGGCTTGTGGCATAGCTTTCTTTGTTCAGCGAACCGCTACGACTTGCACGGCTGCTTGCTGACGCGCCAAGGGTTGGAAACAGGCCGGCAAAGGCGCTGGCGCGACGGGCGCGGGTTTCCTGCAGCCGAGCTTCTGCACTACGTATATCCAGATTATTGCGCAGGGCCTCGTCAATCAGCTCTGTCAGCAAAGGGGTCTCAAGCGCCTGCCACCACCTGCTCAGGTCAGACTGCCCAGAGTGCACCACAGATGTATCCAGATTGTTCCAGGCCCTGGGCGCGTCATGAACAGGCGGGCTGTAATCCGGACCAACTGTGATGCAGGCAGTTTGGAAGAGAAAAAAAGTCAGGAGTGTCAACCAGAGAAATCTGGGCATTATCGCTATCGCCGGGAAAAGTGCACGGGTTTGTGCGTGCGCTTTGTGATGGGCAGGTGTTGTAGGCTGGTCTGTCAATATCATTCCTCAAACCAGCGCAGGGCAGGCATGCCGGCAAGCAGGCCCTGCCTGGTACAGCACTCGCCAAACAGTGCCAGCCCGGCCTGTTCACGCGCATCAAGCGTATAACTCATGGCCTGCCAGTAGCGGACAAGTTCTGCCTGGGTGAGCCAGTCTGG
>JAAYGZ010000202.1 GCA_012727515.1 Desulfovibrionales bacterium | reverse complement strand
GCTCGGCAGGCCAGCTATCCCTTGAGCAAGGCCCAACTGGGCATTTACTATGATTCGTCAAAAAATCCAGAGTCCTTGATCTATAATATTCCGCTGCGCCTTGTTGTGTCTCAGGACATAGACCGCAGCGCTCTGGCCCAGGCCCTGCGAATTGTGGTGAATGCCCATGCTTTTCTGAAAACGCGCCTGGTCATGGAAAAAGGTCAGGTCCGACAGGAGCGACGAGACGAAGCTCCTGTGGATATTCCGATTCTGGAGTGCGCTTCTGGTGAAGCAGAGGGTGTGCTGCGTGATTTTGTACGGCCCTTTGATCTTTTCACCGGCCCGCTTTTTCGTTTTGTTCTGTGTTGTACTCCAGATGAAGTATGGCTGCTGGCAGATTTTCATCATCTGGTTTTTGATGGTTTTTCCGCTGATATTTTTCTGCATGACCTGACCCAGGCCTATGCTGGCCTGAATGTGCCAGGCGAAGAATCCAGTGCCTTTGAAATCAGCCTGGATGAGTCAGAGCCAGAAGCCCAGGCCGCTCTGGAACAGGCCCGGCAGTATTATCAGGAGCTTTTGGCTGACATTGACGGCCCAACCATGATTCCTGTGGACACGGCAGCAGATGCACAGGCCCAGCCCGGCTTGGTGGGCAGGGTGAGCACAGTGGTGGATGGGCCTGACATCACAGCCCGTTGTAGCCAGCTGGGGATAACGCCAGGAAGTTTTTTTCTTGGCGCTGCCGGGCTGGTTATCAGTCGTTTTGTGAGCACCAGAAATCTGCTCATTTCCACCATCCACAGTGGTCGTGATGATACGCGCTATCACCGCAGCACAGGTATGCTTGTCAAAACCCTGCCCCTGGTGCTTGCTGTGCAGCCAGAGCTGTGTCTGGCAGATTATTTTTCCCACACGCACCAGGCCATGCTGGGGGCCATTGAGCATCAGGCCTTTTCGTTCAGTGAACTCACGGCAGACAGGCAGTGGAAGCCGGAAATCAATTTTGCTTTTCAGGGCGGCTTGCTTGCCTCCCATGTGCTGGGTGAACATGCCGTGGCCTGGGACCAGCTTGAACCAGATGCCAAGGACAATACGCCCAAATTTCCCTTTGCCATTGAAATAGACGAGCAGGAAAAGGCGTATGGCCTGATCGTGGAATATGATACAACCCACTACGATGCAGAGGTCATGGAAACCTTTGTGCAGTGCCTGGCCCAGGTGGTGAAAACCATGTGCGCGCTGGACATGCGCACGTCTCTTGCTTCCATTGGCCTGATGACCCAGGAGCAGACCGTCCTGGTGGCTTCTTTTAGCCGGCCCATTGCTCCGGCCAGTGCGCCAAATCTGCATGGTCTTCTTGAAGCGCAGGCCTTAAAAAATCCTCAGACCACAGCTCTGGTGGCAACAGACAGGACAATGACCTTTGCCGAGTTAAACCGTGCGGCCAATAATCTGGCAGGCGCTCTTAGCGAGCACGGAGTAGAGCCTGAAGACCGCATCGCGTTTATTCTGCCGCGTACAAGCCGGGTTTTGTGTGCGATCTTTGGCATCTTAAAGGCGGGCTGCGCGTTTATCCCCGTAGATCCAGAGTATCCGGCAGACCGGGTGCGCCATATTCTTGATGATAGTGGAGCGCGATATATCCTTACCCAGGGGGAAAACAGCTATGCCAATAGCCTGGACATAGACAGCCTGCTTTCCTTTGACAGTGCGGCCAATCCTGGCCTGGACATAGGGCCTGAGCGTCTGGCCTATCTCATTTATACGTCTGGTTCCACGGGCAAGCCCAAAGGAGTCATGATTTCTCACGGCAATGCCATAAACTATATGTGGGATGCGCCAGAAAATTTTCATGTGCGCAGCCTCATACAGGGGGCGTGTACGCTGGTATCCATTGCCACCATTTCCTTTGACGCTTTTTTGGAAGATGTTTTTTGTACGCTTTTGCATGGCCTGCCCCTGGTGTTTGCCTCTCAGGAAGAGACACAAAATCCAGCCCTTCTGGCTGCCTTGTATGAGCGGACCGGGGGAGACGCCATGGACATTACCCAGTCCCGGCTTTTGTCCTACAT
>JAAYGZ010000201.1 GCA_012727515.1 Desulfovibrionales bacterium | reverse complement strand
TGCGCAGACATTATTTCCAAGGCCGGATACATTCCCCTGAACTAACAGTGTCCAACGCATCTCTTTCTCGTCACGCCCTGGTTGATCAGATCGTCAGAGTCCTGTCCTGCGGGGCAGGACTCATTTCCTTACTGACCCTGATTTCCATCTTTATTTTTCTGCTGGTGTTCAGCCTGCCATTATTGACCAGCGGACACTGGTCCGAGATTATGTCGTGGACATGGCGTCCCTATCAGGGACACTATGGCATTTTACCCATGATTGTCGGGTCCCTGGCGTTAAGCACTGCCGCATTTATGCTTGCCTATCCAACAGCCCTGGGCATTTGTATTTTTGTCTGCGCCCCGTGGGCCAACCCCTGGCTCAGACAATGCAAGCGTCTTGTGCTGGCAGTCATTACATTTATGACAGCAATCCCAACCATAGTGTATGGGTTTGTCTCTCTGTTTCTGCTCATTCCATTACTCAGCACCACGGTCGGCGGTAATGGCCCGTCTATCCTGGCCGCCAGCCTGACCCTGTCCCTGCTTATTCTCCCGACCATTATACTTTTTCTGCACGCAGCCCTGAGCGAGACAGAACAACAAACACGCCTGACCAGTGCCAGCCTTGGATGCACGCCGCTGCAAGCCGTGCTGCTTGTCGTTCTGCCCGGATCAGCCAGTGGTTTGCGCATGGCCGCTATCATGGGATTTTGCAGGGCCATCAGCGATACACTCATTCCCCTTACGCTAGCGGGAAATGCGCCACAGATACCTGCATCTGTATTTGACTCCATCCGCACATTAACAGCACACATTGCTCTGGTTGTTGCCACAGACAACAGCTCACCGGCCTTTCATTCTCTTTTTGCCTGTGGATTGCTTTTATTTGGCACAACCCTGATTGTGCAGTTGGGCCTGTACAGCCGAAAAACAAAAAACACATCTCTGGGCCCACGCTCCCTGGGCATACTGGCAACAATGGCCGCACACCCGGTCTGGCGCAGTCTGGTCCTTGGCTGGTCCATTTTCTCTGTCAGCATCATTCTTGGTGCCATAGGCGCGCTCATGTCGTTTTTACTGTACCGGAGCCTGCCTGTTATCAATCTGCATCTTTTTTTCGGCGACGCCCCTGTATTGGCAGCCATATTCGGACGCGCCCCGGTCTGGGACGGTATTTTTGCGGCCTGCGTGGGCACCATGACCCTGGTGGTCCTGGCGTCCTGTATGGCCATTCCACTTGGCATCAGCGCTGGCATTGCCCTGTCTCACTACATACCCAGCCCCATACGTCAGGCCCTGAGTTTTTCAGCCAATGCCCTGGCCGGAGTTCCGTCTATTGTCATGGGCCTGTTCGGTTTTTCGCTCATTATTTTTCTTCGCCACACCATTGCGCCCGAAGCAAATACCTGTCTGCTCCTGGCAGCCCTGTGCATTGCGCTGCTGGTACTACCCTACACCATAAATGCCACGGTCGTGGCTCTGGCCTCCATGCCAGAAGAACTGCGTCTGCTTGGCCCAAGCCTGGGCATGACCACATGGCAAAGTCTCCGGCACATTCTGCCTCCGGCAGCAAGCAGGGGAATCCTGAAAGGGGCTGTTCTGTCCATGGGCCGTGCAGCCGAGGACACGGCTGTTATTCTGCTTACCGGAGTCGTGGCCAGCGGTGGCCTGCCCAAGGGCCTGCTGGATAAATTCGAAGCCCTGCCCTTTGCCATTTATTACCTTGCAACCCAGTATCAGAGCGAGGCTGACCTGCACAAAGGTTTTGCCGCAGCCCTGACCCTGCTGACCCTGACAGTCCTGCTGTACGGATGTGCGCGTGCTCTGCGGACCGGAATGGAAAAAACATGACCACACTGCCCCCTGTCTTTACCCTGCGCAATGTCAGTGTCTTTATGGACGGACGACATATCCTGCGTGATGTCACCACAGAAATCCTGCCCGGAGCCACCTTTGTTCTGGGCCGCTCCGGAGCTGGCAAAACAACGCTGCTCAGGGTTCTGAACCGGCTCAATGAATGTTTTCCCGGTTGCCGGACCCACGGAGACATTCGCCTGCACCTGGATGGCCAGAGCATCAATCCCTATGCCGATGAAATCAGCCTGCCAGAGCTGCGACGCCTGGTTGGCATGGTCTTTCAGCATCCCAATGTTCTGCCCATGAGCATTGAACAGAATCTGATCCTGCCCCTGGTCACGGTACATGGGCTGAACCGGGACAAGGCCCGTGATGCGGCGTGTCATGCGTTACAAGAAACGCAACTCTGGGGCGAAGTTCATGACCGTCTGGCTGCCGATGCACGCACTCTGTCCGGAGGCCAGCAGCAACGCCTGTGCCTGGCTCGCACCCTGGCCATGCGCCCTCGCATCCTGTTACTGGATGAACCCACGTCGTCCCTTGATACTCACTCTGCCGCAGCCATTGAAGAACTGCTGGCCAGTCTGAAAAAACGCTATACCCTGGTCATTGTTTCTCATGCCGTGGAATTTGCTGCACGGTTAGCAGATACAGTGCTGACTCTGAAAGATGGGTGCGTGCTGGATAAGGCGGAAGAAAAAGCCTGATGAGATACTACGGTGTGGCAAGAGCGCGGCAATCTTGTTGAATAGGGTGAGGCTGTGGGCCCAGCAAAGTACAGGCTGGCTGCCTCACCCAGATAATCTCTTTACGCCAGAACAGCCTGGGTGGCCTGGGCAATGGCCAGCTCTTCGTTGGTGGGAATAACAAAAACAGCCACACGGCTTGATTCAGCCTGCACCGCTGTTGCTGTTTTTTTACGTCCGCCATTACGCTCCGGGTCAATTTCAATGCCCAGATGCGCAAGGCCCGCACAGACTCTGCCCCGCACTACATCGTCATTTTCACCGATTCCGGCAGTAAAAACCAGGGCGTCAAGCGGCCCGGTAACGGCATAGTACGCGCCAATGTATTGTTTAATCCGGTACACAAACATGCTCAGGGCCAGAGCTGCTTTTGCATCCCCCTGGGCTGCGGCAGCGTGAATATCGCGCATGTCATTCATGCCGCAAATGCCCTTAAGCCCGCTCTTTTTATTTAAGATGTCATCAATCTGGGCCATGTCCAGGCCTTTTTCCTTCATTAAAAAAGGAATAATGGCAGGATCAATATCCCCGCTGCGCGTGCCCATCATAACCCCTGCAAGAGGCGTCATGCCCATGGACGTATCAATACACTGGCCCTGACGCACAGCAGCCATGCTGCACCCATTGCCCAGGTGCAGGGTGATCAGGTTGACCTCGTCAGCTCTTTTGCCAAGCATGGCCGCAGCCTGCTGCGCTACATAACGATGCGAGGTGCCATGAAATCCATAGCGCCGAATCCTGAGTTCTTCGTACAGTTCATAGGGAATGGCATACATAAAGGCTTCAGCAGGCATGGTCTGATGAAACTCTGTGTCAAACACAGCCACCTGCGGCACTCCTGCAAACAATTCTCGTGCAACCTCAATGCCCACCAGGTTAGCCGGATTGTGTAAGGGCGAAAGAGGACAATTAGCACGGATCTGCGCCACCACAGCATCGTCAATACAAGTGCTGGTAAAAAGAGTTTCCCCGCCCTGCACCACGCGGTGTCCCACGGCATCAATGGCCTCAGCCGAGGCAATGACTCCGCCAGGACCGGTGACCAGATTGACCACGGTGTGCATGGCCTCGTGATGATCTGCAAAAGGCCGTTCCTCTTCAATATTGGCCTGCTGCGGGGTATCAGGCCAATTCTTTTGGCTGATCCTGCCCATGCTGTCTCCAATCCGTTCCACCAGGCCCGTGGTCATAACCTGCTGGGTATCCATGTCCAGAAGCTGATATTTCAGGGAAGAACTTCCCGAATTGATAACAAAAACCTTCATATTTTCCTCGCTAGATTAATCCTTTTTCCGCCTGGGCCTGAATAGCTGTGATGGCCACAGTGTTGACAATATCAGCCACTGTGCAGCCCCGGCTCAGATCATTGACCGGCTTGTTCAAGCCCTGCAAAACCGGGCCAATGGCCACGGCATTGGCGGCCCGCTGCACAGCCTTATAGGTGTTGTTGCCTGTGTTCAGATCTGGAAAAACAAACACAGTGGCCCGACCAGCGACCTTGCTTCCGGGAAGTTTTTTTGCCCCCACGTCAGGATCAATGGCCGCGTCATATTGCAGCGGGCCTTCAAGGAGCAGCTGCGGAGCCATCTCACGGGCAATGCGCGTGGCCTCAATAACCACATCCACATCACCGCCGGCTCCGGAATCGCCTGTTGAGTAGGACAACATGGCCACTCGTGGCTCCACCCCGAAAATACGCGCAGTTTCTGCTGAACTTATCGCAATTTCCGCCAATTGCTGGGCTGTTGGGTTGGGATTAACCGCGCAGTCACCAAAGACAAGCACCCGATCTTTCAGGCACATTAAAAACACGCTGGAAACAATAGACGCACCAGGCTTGGTCTTAATGATCTGAAATGCCGGACGAATGGTATGGGCCGTGGTGTTCATGGCTCCAGAAACCATGCCATCGGCCTGGCCCTTGTACACCATCATGGTCCCAAAATAGGTTGGGTCCTGCATACAGTCACTGGCCACTTCTCTGGACACGCCCTTTTTCTTGCGCAAATCCATAAAAGTAGAAACATACGGCGCGTAGTCAGACGAAACAGTGGGATTAACAAGATGTACGCCTGAAAGATTAAGGCCCAGTTGCGAAATTTTAGACTCAATGTGTTGTGGATCACCCAGAATAGTCAGCTCCACAACACCCCGACGCAGCAGGATATCTGCGGCCTGCAGAATGCGCTCGTCATGTCCTTCAGGCAGGACAATGTGCTGCCGATGTTTCTTGGCCTTTTCAATCAGCCCATACTCAAACATCTGCGGAGTCATCTTGGTTGATTTGCGGGCATTCAGGCGCAGACGCAGTTCATCTGTATCTACATTTTCTTCAAAAACACCCAGGGCTGAGGCCACTTTTTTCTGATCTTCAGGCTCTATCTTGCCGTACATATTGTACAGTCGGCGGGCAGTCTGAAAGGTTGCCTCCTTGCCCAAAAGCACAGGCACAGGCACGCCAGTCCAGCCGTCAATAAGCCGGGCCACGCTTTTGCCAGGTCGCAGACCACCGGTCAGTAAAATTCCGGCAATGTCCGGATACGAAGAGGACTGCCGGGACGCCAGGCTGCTGACAATAATGTCTGAACGATCCCCCGGAGTCACCACCAGGCTGCCACGCTCAATATAGTTCATGAAATTTTCAATCTGCATGGCTGCCACAACAATATCGTCCACCTGTGCGCCCAGGCCCTCCTGACCATACAGCACTTCTGCACCCACCCATTTACGCACATCATTAATGGTTGGTTTGCCCAGAATAGCCACTTCAGGAATGATATACAGCAATAACTCTGGTTTGTTCAGGGTTTTGCGCAAGGCCACGCGCAACGCATCCCGGTCTGGAATATCTGCACGGTTGACAATAACACCTAAAATATCAACCGCCTTGTCTGCAAAAGACTCTACTGCCAGTTTGGTGGCGCTGATGATCTCATGTTCTGTCTTCTGGCAGGCATTGGACACCACCAGCAATGGGCTGCCCAGGTTTGCGGCAATATCGGCATTAATATCAAACTCAAAAGCCGGACTTGTGCCCTCATAGTCTGTGCCTTCAAGAAGCACAAAATCACACTTGCTTTCCAGTTCTTTATACTTGTTAATAATTTTTTCAATGAGCAAAGAATGCTGCCCGGCATTCACCAGTTCTTTGGCCTGGCGCATGGTCAGGGCATAGGTTTCATGGTATTGAAGCCCCAAATAAAACTGTGACAAAACCAGGTCTATATCATGATCTTTGCGATCAGAATCATTGTTAATGATGGGCCGAAAAAAACCAACGCGCCGAATATCCCGCAAAAGCATCTGCATGACGCCTAAAACAATGGCTGATTTTCCACTTCGCGCTTCTGTCGCTGTAACGTATAGATTAGTGGCCATAGTATATCCTTTACACGATGAAGACAGATTATCTACATTGTGGACAATCTATGTCCACTGCAATGCGTTAAAACGCATTCTTCACATATAAAATAAGCGGTACTGGATAGAAACACCAGCACCGCTTATTTTTTATACTTACAGGGTTTCTGCGTACAATTCTACAACATGCTTTACGGCAACTTTGTCATGGTGCTGAGAAAGCATATCTGAAATCTGCAGCATACAGGCCGGACACCCGGTTGCAACAACCTGCGCTTCTGAAGCAACAATGTCATTGCGCTTACGTGTGCCGATTTCTTTCGACAATGTATAATGCTCCAGATTAAAGCTGCCACCACAACCACAGCAGCGATCTGCATCAGCCATTTCCACAAATTCCACACGCGGATTGGTCTTGAGCAACAAACGCGGCTGCTCCGAGACTTTCATGGATTTTTTCAGATGACAGGGGTCATGGTAGGTCACCTTGGTTCCAGTTCCAGCAACCGGTGCTTCCACTTTAAGCACATCCACCAGAAACTGGTTCACATCCATAACCTTGGTTGCCAGCGCTGCAATACGATCCTGCATACTCTGGGGCAGGTTGCCTGACATGAGCGGCCAGATTTCGTGCATGGTTGCCGTGCATGTGGCACACGCAGTGAGCAGATAATCAAAGTTTTCCTTTTCAAACACGTCCACATTGCAGGCCACCAGTTTATCAAAGGAGTTTTTGTCGCCAGAGGCCAGAGCCGGAATACCACAACAGGCCTGGCCAGCCGGCATGTACACGCCTACTTCGTGATGCTCCATGATTTTGAGCACGGCCTGACCGATCTGCGGATAGACCTTGTCAATCAGGCAGCCAGGAAAAAAGGCAATTCTGTACCCACTTTTTCCGGGCCGGGAATTGCGTGGTGCTTCCAGCTTGCGCAGTGGCTTTTTGGCCAGAGGCATGAAATGCCGCTCCCCGATCACAGGGGCCTGGATGCGCGAACACGATGAGCCAATGACTTCATTGGCGGTTTTCGTAAACACGCCCTGGAATTTAGATGCCACATCCAATACTGAGTTAAAGAGTGCTGGCTTGGTCAGCAGGCCCTGGAAAATAGCCTTTTTGGCCGCTGGCAAACCCATGTATGTGTTCACAATGACCCTGGCCTTGAGAAAAATATCAAGTACCTTGACCCCGCTGGGGCAGTTTGCCGCGCATGAGCCACACAGCAGGCACATGTTCAGCTTTTTCTGCACGCCCTGAGGGTCCTGAATCATTTCCTTGGCCAGATTTTCCAGCAGGGCAATTTTACCCCGGGCCACATCTCCTTCGCTCATGGTTTCCGCAAATACCGGACACACTGCCTGACACAAGCCGCACTTCATGCACGAGACCATCTGGTCATCAAGCTCGTGCAGCATTTGGGCTAGTTGATGCACATCAGCACTCATGGCTAGCCTCCAATGATTTTACCAGGATTAAGCAAATACTCAGGGTCCACTGCTTTTTTCAGACGCCGGGAAAAAATAATTGTGGCCTTGGATGTCTCCTTTTCCAGCCACTTGGCTTTGGCAATGCCAATGCCGTGTTCGCCAGACAAGGTACCGCCAAGTTGCAGGGCAATGTCAAAAATCTCATCAATGGCATGCTCCACGCGGGTAAATTCTTCTTTATCGCGCCGATCAGTCAGAATGGTTGGATGCAGGTTGCCATCTCCGGCATGGCCAAAGGTTCCGATCTGCAGCCTGTACTTGGAGCCAATATCATTGATCGCCTTGATCATGGCCGGAATCTGGCTGCGTGGCACAGTGGCATCTTCAAGAACCGTGGTTGGGCGAGCGCGGGCCAGGGCTGGCAGCGCATTGCGACGAGCTTCCCACAGTTTGTTCTTTTCTGCTGCATCCTTGGCAGTCTGCACATGGCGGGCTCCATTTTTCTTACAGATATCAAGCACTTTTACAGCATCATCTTCCACCAGCGCCACATGACCGCCATCAACCTCAATGAGCAGAATAGCTGCGGCATCACGTGGTAAACCTGCCTTGGTAAAATCATCCACGTACTTGATGGTCGCGTTATCCAGAAGCTCCAGAGTGCAGGGCACAATTTTATTGGCAATAATAGCGGCCACGGTTTCTGATGCTTTATTGATATCATCAAACTCAGCCAGCATGGCCTTGGAAGCCACTGGCGGCGGCACAAGCTTCAAAATGATCTGGTCATATACGCCCAGCGTGCCTTCTGAACCAACCATGAGCTGGGCAATGTTTAACCCGGTCACACACTTAACTGTTTTTCCACCTGACTTGACGTATTCGCCCTCAGCATTCCAGAAATTAACGCCCATGACATAATCTTTGGTCACGCCGTATTTCAGACCGCGCAAGCCGCCAGCGTTTTCAGCCACATTGCCACCCAGGGTGGACACAGCCTGCGAGCCTGGGTCCGGAGGATAAAACAGGCCACGCTTGGCCACTTCTGCTGCAAACTTGGCTGTAACCACGCCAGGCTCTACCACAGCATACAGATCCTGCTCGTTAATTTCGAGAATCTTATTGAGTCCGTTGGTCAGAATGACCACGCCATGTTCTTTGGTCGGGATGGTCCCGCCGCTTAAATTTGTCCCAGCACCACGCACGGTCATGGGCAACTTGTTTTCATTGCACAGAGCCACGGTACGGCCAAGCTGTTCGCTGTTGGTCGGGCGCAGAACCAACTCTGGTACAACAGCGTCGAGCACTGCGGCATCATAGGAATAGGCGTGGCGATCAGCCTCGCTGTCCATCACATTTTCTTTGCCCAGCAATTTTTGAAACGTAGCGAGCAGAGTAGCTGAAATCATTATAGTCTCCTTGCCCAAGGCTCAATAATATGGATGAAACAGTCCCGAAATCCAAATGGTTTCGGGACTGCGTTGTTACTTAGAAGCGGTCAGCCATAAAACCAAAACTCATCATACTGGCAAGAATACCTACGACAATACCGTACAGCACAAAAGGCCAGAATGTTCGCTTCAAGATCATGCCTTCGCGTCCGATCAGGCCTGTCACGGCGCACACGGCAACAATGTTATGAATACAGATCATATTACCCATGGCCCCACCAGCAACCTGAGCAGCCACAATGATCTGATGGGAAAGATTCAACTGATCAGCCATGCCCCACTGGAACTCAGAAAAGAGCAGGTCAGAGACCGTGTTGGAACCAGTGATAAAGGCACCCAGACCACCCACATAAGAGGCCAGCATGGGCCAGGCATTTCCAGCCAGATCAGCCATTGCCTTGGCCATGGCCAGAGGCATGGATGGATAGTTGTTGGGATTCAGGGCTGCATCAGCAATGCCTGAGCCACGGAAAACAGATACCAGGGCCACAGCGGCAAACAGCGCAATGGTCGGAGCCTTCATTTTAGCAAAGCTCTCAGTCCAGGCCTGCTTCACAGCCTTACCAGGCATACCGTGAATAAAAACAGTCAGAATGGCTACCAGGGTAAAGGGGATGGTTCCGGGCAGATTCAGGTAATCAATAGAAGCGGAAACACCAGTATAGCCAAGAATATTTGTGAAGGGGATTTTCTGGGCCACGATAAAAGCCTTGATGCCCAGGGACGGAACACGAGTGATGACCAGAATAAGGCCAATCAAAATATAAGGCAGCCATGCCTTGAACTGACTCATGTGAGGCTTGAATTCAGTTTTGGCTGAGGTAGCAATAGTTCCAGTCCATTCTGCATCCCAGGATGCCTGCGGTCCAAACTCCCAGGTGTCCTTGGGCATACAAAAACCCTTTTTAGCTCCGGCCACAATGATCCCCAAGCCCACCAGACCACCGATCATGGAAGGAAATTCCGGGCCCACTAACCAGGCAAAACCAATGTAGGGAACCAAAAATGCTATCGCTGCAAAAACACAAAATTTCCAGGCTGCTAAACCTTCGGCCCAGGATTTATTCTGGCCATAAAAGCGAGTCAGAAAGCCAAGCATAAAAATGGGCAAAATAATTGCCATGGGCCCGTGAAACATCGTCACAAGCTCGCCGATAACTTTACAGAACGTGGGAAAATCAGTGAAACCCAGGCCCGCCACACCAGAAGAAGCTGCTGCTTCAACGAGCTGTTTTAAAGGAGTTAAGCCAATAATGATGGGCGTACCAACCGCGCCAAAAGAAACAGGGAAAGAGTTAAAAACCAGACAGACTACGGCTGCTGCCAGAGGGGGAAAACCCAGCGACAAAAGCAACGGAGCAGCCAGCGCAGCCGGGGTGCCAAAACCGGCTGCACCTTCGATAAACGCGGCAAACATATAGCCAATAATAATGGCCTGAATGCGTTTATCACGGCTGATGTTCTGCATTCCGTACTGAATGGTTTCCATGCCGCCCGAATACTGCAGGGTGTACAGAATCAGGATAGCGCCAAAAACAATGATCAGCACTCCAATGGCAATAACGATACCCTGTAAGGTGAGTGCTGAAACATAACCAACTGGCAGATTCCAGACCCCAAGGGCACCAACAACACAGGTAAGCCAGGCCAAGGGCATAGCCCGAGTAGAAGGCCACCGCATACCAACCATCAAAACCAGAGCAACCAGGATAGGCAGCAAAGCTACCAGGGCCAAAACAGGAATTGACATAGTTCCCTCCAGATAAAGCTGATAAAAAAGCCTTTGGCCAACAGGTACCCCACCCGGAGGCCAAAGGCGCGCCTTTACTTACTTGCCAGCCCTGCCGTCATCACACGGTCCAGCGGGCTTGTTAGCCCCGGAATGCTCGGCGGTTGCGGTGCTGGTACAACGATCTTCTCCTCCAGGAGCACCTGCTACAGGTTCGGCAGCAGGCTGAACCGGAGCAAATTCCTGTTTGGAAAGATACTCATACATGGCAAAACGTTGCGCATACTCCTGCTCAATCTGGCTGCGCAGGCGATGAGAAGCTTCAGGAGCGGTTTTTTCCAGCAGAGCATAGCGATTTTCACCAGCCAGAAACTCCTGCAACGTACCGTCCGGAGCTTTGGAGTCCAGGGAAAATGGGTTCTTGCCTTCATCTGCCAGAAGCGGGTTAAAACGATACAGTGGCCAGTATCCAGACTGCACTGCCAGCTTTGACTCAAGCTGGGTCTTGCCCATGCCTTTGCGAATACCCTGGTTGATACATGGAGCATAGGCGATGATCAGAGACGGTCCGGGGTAGGCTTCGGCCTCGCGAAAGGCTTTGAGCAACTGCTGTTTGTCATAGCCCATGGAAACTGTGGCCACATACACATAGCCATACGTCATGGCCATGCGCCCCAGATCCTTTTTCCCGGTCCGCTTTCCAGCCGCCGCAAACTTGGCAATGGACCCCAGTGGCGTGGCCTTGGACGACTGGCCCCCTGTGTTGGAGTACACTTCTGTATCCATAACCAGGATATTGATGTCTTCACCAGAGGCCAGCACATGATCCACCCCGCCATAGCCGATATCATAGGCCCACCCATCACCGCCAAAAATCCAGAAGGATTTTTTGGTGAACAACTCTTCGTTCTCATAAATCTCGTCGAGTACTTCGTCGCGATGTGCAAAGGCCAGAATATCACGAATTGTATCGCCAAACTCCTTGGACTTTTCAGCATCAGCCCGGTGCTCCAGCCAGCCGACAAAAGCTTCACGCAAATCATCAGGCAAATCGCCCTGCAAGGCCTGCTCAATACAATCCACCAGCCTGGCCTGGCGCTGGGCATAGGCCATCTGAATACCATAACCAAACTCAGCCGCATCCTCGAACAAGGAATTACCCCAGGCCGGACCAAAACCATCTGCATTGACTGTGTACGGCGTGGTTGGAGCAGAGGCGCCCCAGATCGAAGTACATCCAGTGGCATTGGCAATGATCATGCGCTCCCCAAAAAGCTGGGTCAGCACCTTGACATACGGGGTTTCTCCACAGCCTGCGCAAGCTCCGGAAAATTCCATAAGAGGTTTTTGCAACTGACTGCCCTTTACTGTGTCACGGCGCATGAGAGCATCCTTAAAGGGCACGGTCAGGGAAAACTCATGATTGGGCACCTGCTGCGCAGTCTGGGATTCCAGGGGCTTCATCTCCAGGGCCTTGGTCTTGGCCGGGCAGATATCCGCGCAGTTGCCACAGCCCATACAGTCAAGGGTATTGACCTGGATACGGAATTTCATGCCTTTGACTTCTTTGCCAATGGCATCCAGGGTTGCAAAGGTTTCCGGGGCCTCGGCCATTTCATCTTCCGTCAGCAGCACAGGCAGAATGGCGGCGTGCGGACAGACAAAAGAGCACTGATTGCACTGAATACAATGCTCTGCAATCCACTCAGGCACATTGATAGCCACGCCGCGTTTTTCAAACTGGGATGTGGCCACAGGAAACAGCCCGTCTGGTTCAAAGGCAGACACAGGCAAGGTATCGCCTTTTTGCGCCAGAATAGGCCGCATGACATTCGCCACAAAATCAGGCTCATCAGCATCACAGGCACAGTCACAGACTGCATCTGCCCAGGCTGCGGGCACTTTGATTTCCACCAGATTTTCAATGGCCTTATCCACAGCGGCAATGTTCATATTGACGATTTTATCGCCCTTTTTGCCATAGGCTTTCTGAATGGCCTTTTTCAGCAGGGCCACAGCTTCCTCAAAAGGCATTACGTTGGCCAGTTTGAAAAAAGCAGTCTGCATGACCATATTGATACGGTTGCCCAGGCCCACTTCTGTAGCAATCTTTACTGCATCAATATTGTAAAACTTCAGATTCTTTTGTGCAATGACGCGGCGCATGGACGCAGGAAGCTCTTTTTCCATGTCAGCTGCAGACCAGTTGGAATTAAGCACAAAGGTACCGCCATCCTTAATGCCTTCAAGTACATCATAGGTATTGACATAACTTGATTTATGACAGGCAATATAATCAGCAGCATTGACCAGATAGGTTGACTGAATCGGGCTTTGACCAAAACGCAGATGCGACACAGTGATGCCGCCAGACTTCTTAGAGTCATAGGCAAAATAGCCCTGGGCATACATATCGGTGTTATCGCCAATAATTTTAATTGCTTCCTTATTGGCGCCCACAGTGCCGTCAGAGCCCAGACCCCAGAATTTGCACTGCACAGTGCCGGTTGGCGTAGTGTCAGCAAAAGGCAATACATCAAGGGAGGTATGGGTTACATCGTCTTCAATACCAACATTGAAATGAGTCTTGGGCTGGGCCACCATCATATTGTCAAACACAGCCTTGACCATGGCCGGCGTAAATTCCTTGGAACCCAAACCATAACGGCCTGCAACAATTTCAGGCATTTCTCCGCGCTCCATATAGGCAGTGCAGATGTCTTTATACAGTGGATCACCCTTGGCCCCAGGCTCTTTGGTACGATCAAGAACCGTGATGACCGCAGCTGTGGCAGGCAGCACCTGGAGGAAAAACTCAGGCACAAATGGACGGTACAGACGGACTTTGACCAGACCCACTTTTTCGCCCTGAGCCAGAAGATGCTTGATGGTTTCTTCAATGGTTTCACAGGCAGAACCCATGGCAACAATAACACGCTCTGCCTGGGGATGGCCCACATAATCAAAGGGTTTGTAGGTACGGCCAGTGATGGACGCGACCTTTTTCATCTGCTCAAGAACAATGGAGGGCAGTTGGTCGTAATAAATATTGGCTGCTTCACGGCCCTGATAATAAATATCCGGGTTTTGCGCTGTACCGCGAATAGTGGGACTGGCCGGATTCATGGCCCGACTACGAAAATCCGCAATGGCCTCGTAATTCACGACCTTTTTGATATCTTCATACTCAATGACTTCAATTTTCTGAATTTCGTGGGATGTGCGGAACCCATCAAAAAAATGCAGAAAAGGGATACTGGACTCAATGGAGGCAAGATGAGCCACCAGAGACAAGTCCATACACTCCTGCACAGAACCAGAAGCCAGCATGGCAAAGCCAGTCTGGCGGCAGGCCATAACGTCCTGATGATCGCCAAAGATGGACAAGGCATGTGCAGCAATGGCCCTGGCGCTGACATGAAAAACACCGGGCAAAAGCTCACCGGAAATTTTATACATATTTGGAATCATGAGTAAAAGGCCCTGAGATGCTGTAAACGTGGTCGTTAATGCACCACCAGCCAAAGAGCCATGCACTGCGCCGGCTGCGCCAGCTTCAGATTGCATCTGCCGCACCAGCACTTTTTGATCAAAAATATTCTTACGCCCCTGAGCAGCCCATTCATCCGCAATTTCACCCATGGTTGATGACGGGGTAATGGGATAAATCGCTGTTGTATCGCTCATTGCGTAGGCGATATGCGTAACAGCGGTATTTCCATCCATAGTTTTCATATTTTTTGCCATTTATCTTCTCCTCCAGCAGGTTGGTGGTTCATGCCCTGTCAGCCAACACAGGGATGACCTGTCTATTCTAATCAAGTTACATGCCACCTCGTACAACACCAATAATATCCTCATGTTGAAAATTTTCTTCAGCCAAACCTCCACTGTTCAGCCACAAGCCTGGCGCCCAGTCTGAAAAAACAGACATTACTCTGCATTGCTGCTTTTTTGCCGTCCATCACGGCTCGAAGAACACAGAATTCCACTCTGGTCAATGCGTCAGCTAAGGCAGGACCGGAAGAAATACAGGCCATACGCCCTGCGTCTGAAATATCAGACAAGATCCTTTTTCCTGTATGGTACGCATACTCTATGCACATCAAGGCCAATTCCCCTGTTCAGCCTTTTTTCTTCCCATGTAACGCCTCGTTGTCCACTTTTTCAGACAAGCATACCTTGGGAGGTGCTGATTAATTCAGTCATTGCGAGTTTATGCTCTATGGGTAGAGCGTAGCGACGTGGCAATCTATAACCTACTGATTCTGGATTGCTTCACTTCGTTCGCAATGACTTGTTTCGGTTTAATCAGTACTTCCCTTGACAAGGAGCAAACCAGGACTGAACAAACATAAACCAACATATATACACTTCGTTCATCAAAATTTTGGTTACTTTCTTGCATTGATCTTTGAATCACAAAGGCTGCATCTGGCAAACAAACCAGCTTTTGTGAATAAATATGGAGAATTAAAATGAAAGCACGTTCAATTACCAAACAAGGAGTTATCCAGGGCCTGTCTCAATATGAAACAATTCAGCTATCACAATTACTCACGCCGATTCAGCGCCAGCGCATTAATGAAGGCGACAGTGTGCTTGTTAAAACAGAGTATCTGCCTGGTTCATGGACAGAATACTGGATCGGACTAGAGCTTGAGGAAGATGAACAAATATAGACCTGTATTGTGCAAAAAATGGTAACTTCACAGCAACTCTGGCTCTTCCCTCACATCTCAAGGCCGTGCTTTTTGAGCATGGCATAGAAATGAGAACGCGACAGGCCAGAAACTGCCAGCATGGCCGAAATATCTTTGCCATACACCTGCAACAGCCGATGCACATACATGCGCTCCATCTGCGCCCTGTATTCTTTCAGGCTGGGCAAAGGTCCATCAAGCCCATGAACCTGGATGCATGGATCAGCCAGGTTCTGGGCAGCACTTGCCTCTGCCTCCTGTTCCCGACAAAGAAGCGTTTTAGTGACTCGAATGCGCACTGCCTGGGGTAAATGCTGACAATAGACAACTTTTTCTGACCCGGAAAGCACAAACGCCTGTTCAATCGTGTTAAAAAGCTCACGCACATTGCCTGGCCATTCGTACGCACGCAGCACGGCCAAAAATTCCGAATCCATTTTTTTGGGCGCAATATTGCGTTGCCTGCACAAGCGGTCCAAATGATGGGCCGCCAGAACAGGAATATCATCCTCGCGCTCCCGCAGGGGAGGCAGGGTGATATGAATGGTATTGATGCGGTAATAGAGATCCTGACGAAATTCTCCAGCCTGAACCATGGCTGATAAATCTCTGTTCGTGGCACAGATAAGACGAAAATCGCTTTCCAGCTCCTGGTGCGATCCCACTGGCCTGAAGCACCGCTCTTGCAACACGCGCAAAAATGTCTTTTGCGCTGAAAGAGGCAGCTCCCCGATTTCATCTAAAAACAACGTGCCCTGGTCTGCCATTTTAACCAGCCCCTGGCGATCCATGGCCGCGCCAGTAAAAGCACCTTTGACATGGCCGAACAAAATGCTTTCCAGCAACGATTCTGTAAGCGCAGCACAATCCACGACCACAAAAGAGCGTGCAGCGCGCAAACTATTGCGGTGAATGGTTCGGGCCAGCAATTCCTTGCCAGTCCCTGTCTCTCCTGTCACCAATACTGTGGAATCAGAACGACTGGCCTGGGCAATGTGCTCATAACACTGACGCATGGCCGCGCTGTTGCCAATCACTCCCTGCAAATCCAGATCAATATCAGTATGTGCTTCTTTTTCAGCCCGGTAAGCCAGGGCGCGGCGCACAGTATCTTTAATCTGCTTGATGGGAGATGGCTTGACCAGATAATCCCACACCCCGCCCTGAATGGCCAGTTCTGCTCCCTCAGGATCTCCCTGCCCGGTCAGGACAATGACTTCAGGTGGATGAGGCTGGCTGCGAATCAGCCCCAAGGCATCCAGACCATTACCATCTGGCAGGCGCACATCTAAAAATACAAGATCAAGCGGAGTATCGCGCACAATCTGTAATCCCTGGGCCAGGGTCAATGCAGTCATGCATTCATGCCCTAAACGCAGGATCAGGCTCTCCAGTGTTGCGCACACCTGGTCATCATCATCAATCAGTAAAATCCGTGCCATCAGCTATCCTTGACCACTGCCCCATCAAGAACATCGCGTATGGCTCTGCCCAGCATGTCCTTGTTATAGGGCTTGCTTAAAAATACCCTGATATTCTCTGCGCTCTCAAAAAACTCTGCCACGCCTTTTCGACCGGACACAAGAATAACCGGAAGCTCTGGCCGACACGCATGAAGTTTACGCGCCAATTCCACGCCACTCATCCCTGGCATATCATAGTCAGTAATAAATACATCCACCGATACTTCTCCGCCACAAACTGCTGCAAGAGCTTCTGCGCTGTGCGTAAATGCCCGGACCGTGTACCCCAGTTGACGCAAAACACGGGGCACCACCTCGACCTGATCTTCGTCATCCTCCACAAAAACAATATGTTCCGTACCCTGGCAGGCTGCACCAGAACTGCCTTCAGGTAATGGACATACTTCAGACAATGTTGGCAGCACAATTTCAAAGCACGTTGCCCCTGGTCTGCTCTGCACATGCACTGCGCCATTGTGATTGCGGACAATCCCATGCACCACAGCCAGCCCCAGCCCGGTTCCTTCTGTTTTATCCTTGGTGGTAAAAAAAGGATCAAAGATTTTGTCCATAATAGACGGGTCAATGCCTGGTCCGGTATCTTCAATGCGCAGTCGCGTATAAAAACCAGGCGCTATCTGGCGCACGCCAGCCTCGCTCGCGTCAAGACGTACTGCATCAAGACTCAGCCGGATGGTGCCACTCTGGCTGCCCAGGGCCTGAAACGCATTGGTCGCCAGGTTCATAACAATCTGATGCACCTGGGTTGGATCAGCCAGGCAATAGGGCAATGTCTCTGCAATTTCAGAAAAGATATCAATGTTGCGCGGCACAGAAACCCGAATCAGGGCCACGGCCTCACTGACCACGCTACGCAGGTCTGTAGCAACAAAACCTTCCTGTGTTGGCCGGCTGAATGTCAGAATCTGCTTAATCAGCCCACTGCCTCTGGTGGCTGCACGCAGACAGCGATCCAGATCATTCCAGATCAGGCTGCCTTCTGGAGTGTCATCCATGGCAAGTTCTGTGGAATTGATAATAGAGGTGAGAATATTATTGAAATCATGAGCAATACCACCGGCAATAGTACCAATGGCCTCCATTTTCTGCGATTGCAGCAGTTGTTTTTCCAGACTGACAGTCTGGGTGATATCTTCTGCCGTAGTTAACACGCCCACGACTTCTCCTTGCGGGCCGTGCAAAGGAACCTTGTTGACCAGTACCCACATGCGCTCACCTCGTATGCTGGTGCTGTGCATACGCAAATGAAACTGCGCCTTGCCTGAGGCAATAATGTCCTGATCCAACAGGGCAAGCTGTTCTGCTTCTGCCTGGTCCTGGGCTAATTCGCGATAGGTTTTTCCAGCAATAGCGCTTAAATCTTCATGACCAACATGGGCTAAAAAATTTCTGTTTGCGCCAATAAAGCGCAGGGAACAATCTTTCCAGTCAACTAAAAGCGGAATTGTATTCAAAACCAGTTGCAGCATGGCTTCAGAGGCAGCCAGGGCCAGTTCAGCGACCTTACGATCAGTCACGTCCTCTGCAAACCCTTCGTACCAGCACAAAACACCATCAAGATAAACAGCCCGGCTGTTCAGGTCAGCCGTGATCACTGCTCCTGTGCGCGTTACAAAGAGCACTTCAACATCAAGGCTGCCCTGGTTGTGCTGATACATATCCACCAGGCGGGCGCGGTCACTTTGCTGATAATAAATGGTAGAAATATACGGATTTGCGGCAATCAATTCTTCAGGGCTGGCATACCCAAGCATACGCGCCAGGGCAGGGTTGGCGTCAAGCCAGGAGCCATCCGGAGCTGTCCGGAAAATACCCAGGGCTGAGTTTTCAAAAATACTGCGGTATTTTTCTTCTGCGGCCCGCAAATCATCTTCCGCCTTTTTCCGCTCTGACAGATCATAGATCACACCGACAATTCCAGCCTGTTGACCCTGGGCATCTGCATAGGTGGCCTTGTGCAACATAACAGGATGCAGGGTCTGATCAGCATGACACAAGGCTGTTT
>JAAYGZ010000200.1 GCA_012727515.1 Desulfovibrionales bacterium | reverse complement strand
GGCCAACCTGTCCAGAATTATGTCTGAGATGGTATTTTAAAGGTTTTTCAGGGACGGCTAAATAATGTTTCCTAAAGTTAACTTTTTCAACTTTTTTAGTTTTTGCCAAACAATTGCCTGGGGCACATCCATGGCCATTTTGGCCATATTTTTTTCTAACAAGCTGGGGTTATTTTCCAGCATCAAAAACACTTTTTCTAAATCACGTAAAGCACTTGCTCCGTACGCGGTTTCAGCTTTTTTGAGTGCTTGATTAAGAATAGATCGTGGCTGCTCCATCATTGCCAGGTCAATGATATCTCGTGTATGTGTAGCTGTATCCAGCCCCCTGTCAGAGTTTGCCAATATTTTGGAGGCAGCTAAATCTACTAATGTCAGGCTGCTTATTCCAAGGATATTGTCGTCCTTTGTTGGCATATCAAGGTGTATTCGGCCTTCTAA
This sequence comes from Desulfovibrionales bacterium, assembly GCA_012727515.1. Lineage (GTDB taxonomy): Bacteria > Desulfobacterota > Desulfovibrionia > Desulfovibrionales > Desulfomicrobiaceae > Desulfomicrobium. The sequence goes on along the minus strand of JAAYGZ010000200.1, from coordinate 6,121 downwards.
AACAATTTCAAACTTAATGATACAGTCTTCAGAAATAATTTTAGTGCGAATGCCGTACTGGTCAGCACGTATATCCGCAGCAAGCTCAAGCACTTCGCCTTTATGTACAAGGGGAGACAAGGAATCATGTTCTCGTATCTGCTGGCGTAAGTTACGGTAGCAGATCTTATCTGAGGTCATAAAGTCAAGATCAACTGATTCTCGAAATTCACCAAAGCGTAAAGCTATGGCAGTGCCGCCTGCAAAATAGCATTGTTCCTGCCTGAGAAGTTCTGGATTCAGCTTTGTCAGAATATTGGCTATTATTTTGTGGTGAGGGCGAAAGAACATGGGTTAGCCTTCAAATAGCTTTTGTAACTGGTGAATGAGTTTGTGCTCTTTTTCTTCCAGAGCTTCCTCTTCCACATGCCGCCAGTTTCGCTGATAAATGCCCCATGCTTCTTTAGGGGTTATATAGTCAGTGCCGTGTATTTGCCAGGCTAAGAACTTAAGTTGCGGGTATTCTTTAAAGGCTATTTGTACTGGAATGCAGTCTGCTTCATGGCAAGCCGTTGGCTCTTGATGTGTTTGCACACCAGCTTGTAATCCAAGGACGGCAAGTGCTGAAAAGTATGCTCCGGCAGATACAGAAGGTTCGCCTTTTTCAATACGATGCCAGGTAACCCGTGATAATCCGGCAGATTCCGCCGCTGTAACGACAGTTACCTTGAGCTTTTTGCGCTGTATGCGAATTGCATTGCCGAGTGCGGTTAGTTGGTCGATTGTACCTTGTAGCATAAAACCCTCAAACTGTTTCTGATAATTGTCAGCTTAGAGAAAAAGACAAAAATTGGAAACAGTTTTTATCTTACGAGCTTATATGTTATCCTTGCGAAATCCAGGTCACTCAAAGTGCTCGTGCTCTACTGGCAGATTAAAAATGCCTCGCACCATTGCGCTCAACGAGAAATTCCTCCTGCAAGCACTCAGATTTTAGATGCGCTCGCCCTGTCCGGAAACGGTTATTCTGGACAGAGCCTGTGCTTACTGATAGCCATTCTCCAATATCTATTCAGATTCTGTTTTTTCATACTGCACCCGCATTGAATCCAACACAAAACCCAAGGAGGATCTCATGTATTTTCAGCAAATCCAGGCTCATGGACTAGGCTGTTTTTCCTATGTTCTTGGCTGCCCGGCCAAAGGAGAGATGATTGTTGTTGATCCCAAACGTGATATTGACGACTACCTGACCATTGCCCGTGAAGAAGGTATGCGCGTTACTCATATTATTGATACCCATGTTCATGCAGATCATGTTTCAGGAGCGCATGAACTGGCTTCACGCACTGGTGCGCCCATTTGTATGCATCCGGACACGCCCGCAACATTTCCTTTTACGCCTCTGCCCGAAGGAACTGTGCTGGAGGCCGGAGCAGCTCGCCTGAAGGTCATCTACACGCCAGGCCATACCCCGCATTCCATATCTATCCTTGTTTCTGATCTGGCGCGCTCGGCTGAACCCTGGCTTATTCTGACCGGAGACGTTCTTTTTGTCGGCGATGTGGGACGCCCGGACCTGGTGGGCGAGGCTGTTTTGGACGAGCAGATTGCCAATCTGTACAATTCACTTTTTGTCAAACTCGGGGCCTTGCCAGATCACTTGGAAGTTTTTCCTGCTCATGGCTCTGGCTCTTTATGCGGCAAGGGCATGAGTCCCAAGCCCAACTCCACGCTTGGTTTTGAGCGCAGGCATAATCCTCGCTTGCAGTATGCAAGTTTTGAGGAATTTTCCGCTGCCATGCACGAGGAATTTCCCGAACGCCCCAAGAGTTTTACCCATATCATTTCCACCAATGCGCGCGGCGCTCAATTGCTGGACCGCTGCCCTCTGGAACGCGCCCTTACTGTGGCTGATTTTGAGCGCCATATAGCTGCCGGAGCCACAATTATTGACACCAGAGATGGTTCGGCCTTTGGTGGCTGCCATATTCCTGGCTCCTTAAACATTGGTTTTGAAAAACAACTGGCCAACTGGGTCGGAACTGTGGTTGCGCCTGACGCCAATATCCTGCTCGTGGTACACAGCCGCAATGATTATGATGCCATGTGCATAGAATTGCATCGCATCGGCTATGACAATATCCTTGGATACCTGGCCGGCGGAATTCAGGCCTGGATTTTTGCAGGACGCGATGTTGACCGTTTGGAACAGATCTCAGCGCCAGAACTGGCCCAGCGGCTGAACTCGGCAGCCAGGCCCACGGTTCTTGATGTGCGGACTCCGGCCGAATGGAATAATGGACACTTGCCTGGTGCGCATCACATGCCGTTCAAGGAAATTCTGGCCGCATGCTGCACTTTGCCCATTGAGGATGAGGTCGTGGTCTATTGCGGCACAGGATACCGCTCAAACATGGCTGGCTCGTATATGAAACGTCATGGATATGGTAATGTGAAATGTCTTGCCGGTGGCACCCTGGCCTGGGCCAGAGGCGGATTTATGTTTGGCGTATAAGGCGTTCATGTATTCAGAGAGGTACTGAGGAAGCGCTGATTAAATCGAAACAAGTCATTACGACCGCGAGGAATCGAGGCGGAAAGCAATCCGGGATCATTGATATATCAGCAATATAGATTGCCGCGCTCCCGTTGTTCGCTCGCAATGAATGAATTAATCAGCACTTCCTTAACTATACTATCATGATCATTGTAATTTCATGTCATCCAGAGCGGAGTCAAAGGAGCCTGCCCTGAGCCTGTCGAAGGGGTTTCGGGATTCCTCCGCTCGTTGCACTTGGTCGGAATGGCAAACAGAAAGTATCTATTGTCTTGTGATTGTTAAGGATTTTTTTTCATAGCGATACGGCTCGGCAATTGTCCTTAACATGCGATCATCACATGAAAATGCTGGATCTTTGCACAGGATGAATCAGCGCTTCTTCAAACACTCTGGCATAATATCGTGATACATCGTGAGACAGGGTTAACTATGTCATGAAAATAAAAGAATCATTTTTGTGTTCAGCCTGCAACAGTGTATGGCCGCGCTGGCAAGGCCAATGCCCCCACTGCCAGGAGTGGAACACCCTTGTAGCCCAAGGCCCTGGGGCAACAACTGCTGCAGGCACTCGTCGCCCAATAGATTTGCGCTCCCTGCCTGTGACCACAGAAGCCCGTTCATCCTCATCCATGGCCGGTCTGGACAGTATGCTGGGCAGTGGTTTTGTGCCTGGCGCGGTTGTTCTGGTTGGTGGGGAGCCAGGTATTGGCAAGTCCACCCTGCTCTTACAGGTCACGGCACGTATGGAGCGTTCCGGCAAACCAGTGGTCTATGTGACAGGCGAAGAATCGTTGGAGCAGATTCGGGGCCGGGCTGAACGCTTGGGAATGCTTGATGCGTCTGTCACTGCTCTGGCCACAAATCAGGTTGAAGATATTCTGGCCTGCATGGAAGACAAACCCACTCTGGTGGTGGTGGATTCTGTACAAACCATGGTTGCTGGCGCTGTGGATGGTTTACCCGGCTCTGTAACTCAGGTTCGGGCTGTGGCGACCCAATTGGTGGAGCGGGCCAAGGAAACCGGCGTGACAGTTATTCTGGTGGGCCATGTCACCAAGGATGGGCAGATTGCCGGGCCAAAGCTCCTGGAACACATGGTTGATACTGTGCTCTATGTGGAAGGCGACAAAGAGCATTTGTTCCGCATTGTCCGCGTGGTCAAAAACAGGTTTGGCCCGGCCAATGAACTGGCTGTATTTGAGATGAAAGAGCAGGGCATGGTGCTGATTGAAGACCCATCCACGTTTTTTCTCCAAGCCAGGGACACGGCCTTAAGCGGGACAGCCCTGGTCATGTCCCTTGAGGCCCAGCGTCCTTTTGTGGTTGAAGTTCAGGCCCTGGTGAGCAAAACATTTCTGGCTTTTCCCAGGCGTACTGCCCTGGGGTTTGATGCCAATCGTTTGCATCTGCTTATTGCCGTTATGGAAAAGCGTCTGGGATGTACGTTTGGGCAACTGGATGTGTACGCCAAGGTCGGTGGGGGGCTGCGCATGAAAGATCCTGGCCTGGACCTGGGTATTGTTGCGGCCATCCTGTCTTCGCTCTATGATCGGCCTTTGCCAGAGGGCGCTGTGTTCTGGGGCGAGGTGGATCTGAATGGACAAATCCGTCCTGTTTCTGGTCATGATGTACGTCTGCGCCAGGCCCGGAATCTCGGCTATACCCCTGTGGTGCACCCTAAAATTGGCGGCGCTGGCACTTCGCTGAAAAAACAGCCTGGATGGTCCAGGGTCAGCGATATGCGCACAATGCTTTTTGGATAAACAAGGATACCATGACTGAAAAACGTATTGTTCTGGGTGTGTCCGGGGCCAGCGGAATGGAATATGCGCTGGCCCTGGCGCGACATCTGGCTGCTGTGCCTGGCCTGAGTGTGCATGGCATTATTTCCGCTGGAGCCAGGCAGGTTCTGGAGCATGAATGTGTGAGGTATGGCGCGGAACTGGAGACATATTTTCAGTATGTATACGCGGTAGACAATGTTGCCGCACCCCCGGCCAGTGGCTCCTGGCATCATGATGGCATGGTGATCTGCCCGTGCTCCATGGCGTCGCTGGCAGCCATTGCCCAGGGCGTGGGGACTCATTTGCTGCACAGGGCTGCTGATGTCTGTCTGAAAGAGCGCCGTCCTTTGGTGCTGGTGGTGCGGGAAACACCTTTAAGTGCTGTGCATTTGCGTAATATGCTGCGCGCACACCAGGCCGGAGCCATTATTATGCCTGCGTGTCCCGGATTTTATCACCAGCCGCGTACCCTTGATGATATCGTGCGTCATTTTGCTGGCAGAGTTATGGAGCAACTCGGACTGCCGCACACTCTGTATGCGCGGTGGGGAGAAACAGAATCTGCCTGAGGCAGCAGGCCGGTTTTATTCTTTTTTCCGGACCAGTCTGGGCTTACTGCCATCTTGTGGCCCGATAATTCCATCTGCTTCCATCTGTTCAATAAACCGGGCCGCACGGTTAAAGCCAATACGCAGACGGCGCTGAATCATGGAAATAGAGGCCCGGCCCTGGTCTGTGACAAACTCAATGGCTTCTGCATACTTGGGATCATCCAGCACATCGCTGGCATCGCCCCCGGCCTCACTGCCAGAGGACTCACTGTTATTCCAGTCAGCAAAATCCAGATCAAAACGCTGTGGCCGCTGATCTTCCCAGAATTTGACCACCCTGGCGATTTCCTCATCGCCCACAAAAGCTCCGTGCACGCGCTGCATGGCGCCGCCACTGAGTTTAAAAAGCATATCGCCCTGTCCGAGGAGATATTCTGCGCCAATACTGTCTAAAATCGTGCGGGAGTCGTGCTTGGAGCTGACCTGAAAGGCAATGCGCGAAGGGAAATTAGCCTTGATAATGCCGGTGACCACATCCACTGACGGGCGCTGGGTGGCCAGGATAAGATGGATGCCCGAAGCCCTGGCCAGTTGGGCCAGGCGCACAATACTGCCCTCAACCTCTTTGGCCGCAGCCATCATCAGATCTGCTAATTCATCAATAACAATAATGAGATACGGAAAGGGTTTAAGGTCGCGCATGTCTTCAGGCCGATCTGGCCCCATGTCACGCAGCTTCTGATTGTAGGTGGTAATATGACGGACTCCGGTGCGGGCCATGGCCTCATACCGCTGTTCCATTTCATAAACAGCCCATTCCAGAGCGCTTTTAGCCAGGTTCATGTCTGTAACCACAGGATGAACCAGATGCGGCAACGTACCATATACAGCCAGCTCAATACGTTTGGGGTCCACCAGCAGGAGTTTTACCTGCTCAGGATCGTGCTTGTAAGCAATACTTAAAAGCAGGCAGTTCAGACACACGGATTTGCCTGCGCCAGTGGCGCCAGCCACCAGCATGTGCGGCATTTTGGCCAGATCAGCTATTTTGGCCTGGCCCTGAATATCTTTGCCCAGGGCCAAAGGCAGTTGGGCTGAAGAGTCGGAAAAACATGGGTCTTCTAAAATTTCACGCAAATAGACAGTCTGGCGCTTTTCATTGGGGATTTCAATGCCCACGGTATCGCGCCCTGGAAGTGGAGCCACAATGCGCACGGCCCGAGCTTTGAGAGCCAGGGCCAGAT
>JAAYGZ010000199.1 GCA_012727515.1 Desulfovibrionales bacterium | reverse complement strand
TCTATATAATTCAGATCGTCTCTGAGCTTTGTCAGAGAGCTATCAATTTGAAAATATGCATCAAGATATTCTTCTGATAAATTTAAGCTATATGTAAAATCATAATCAATGGCAGCTTTAGGATTAATGTATTCTTTATAGTATTGCTGGGTGGTATGAACAGGTTGACATGCTGAAAGAAACGCAACGACAAACAGATAGCAAAACAGAATTTTTGTTTTTTTATGCATATTTACTCTCAAGGCGTGAGGCTAATTTGTTCAAAAAATGAGACAGTTTTTTCTGCGCCGATTCATCTGGTGATGATTTTGAGGGTGGTTGTAGCTGATTGCGCAGTTCCTCCAGTTCGTGTCGTTCATGTGGATTGTGACAGCCAGCCAGGAGTTCATCATAAATGCTGACAGCCTGAGCAATTTCTCCTTGTGCAGCAAGCAGCTTGGCCATGGTTTTTGTTCTGATGCCTGAGTTAATGCAGAATTGTGTCACTTCGTCAGCATCAAGATCAAATTCAGGTTCATTATGAACAGAAAGAGCGTGGGGCACGTGTTGCGCATAGTTTTCCACCCCGCCATGAAGCAGGGAAAAGAAATCAATTGGTTCTTGCTGCGTTGCTTGTTCAAAGATGAAAGCTGCAAATGCAGCATCATAGCGCTGCTGTTGGGAAAAAAAGTTATGTAAGGCATGCCAGAATGCTGATGAGGATTGTAATTGGCTGAAAACTGCAGCGGCTGCGGTTGCGGCTTCTTCATGGCGCTGCTGTTCCTGAAGCAAATCAATCAGAAATAATTGCGCTTCAAGACATTGCGGATGATTAGTAATCCCCTTGCGTATAACCTCTATGGCCTTGGCACTGTCTCCATGCTTGCGATACAGTTTGGCCAAAGGGAAAAATAGCGTGGACCCAGGGTCCTGATCAAGCAACTCATCCAGTAAATCTATGTTATTTTGTATCATATTCATTGCTTAAAAATATACATGGTTTCGTTTTCAGAGACATAGAAAAGTTCTCGTTTAATAAGACGCTCAATATATTCTGGATTTTTTTTCAATACTCGTATTTCAGAACTCATTTGCATGTTCTGACTATCAATTTCCGATATCTTTTCATTGAGCCTCAACATTTTATTCTGAAGCTCCTTGTAGGCAGGATATCCACTTTCAGAATCCATAATCCGGAAAAGAAGTATCGCATTGATAATGCAGAGTGCGATGATAAAAAAATATCTTTTTTTCAAAATGCTACCTGTGTATGGTTGTGTTTTTCAAAGCAATATCCCACGGCTCTTTGTATTTTGTGTATGCTTCAAATATACGATCCAGGTGTATATCAATTTTCTCTATATCATTTTTAGATATAACAAAATTTGCCCCAATCAAGAATGCAGAAAGAGAATCAAGTGTTGGATATTCTGTATCAAAACAAATAATATTTACTTCCCTCCTCCGCAGTCCATTCCAGCTTTTAAATATCTCAAGAATAAGCGGAGAGAGAAGACTTTCGTCAATACAAATAATATTGTAATAATTTGTTCGTAGCTTGAAATTTGCAGTGGCAATATCTGTACACTCAGATACATAAATATCTTTGCGGCGAAAATATATTTTAATGCGCTGGATCAAAACAGGATTTTTCAGAAAAAGAAACGCCACTGTCGCATTGGGTGGAAAATTTTCTAAAATTTGTTCCTGCTGTAAAGGGGCGGACAGATCAATACGAATCGCTTCTTTGCATTTTGGACATGCAAGTTTGAATTTTTGCGATTCCGGGATTTTATCATCTGGCAGGATAAATCCAGCACTGCAGTGGGGGCAAAAAATATCCATAACATCCCTGGCCGTTATGGGTTAGGAAAAGAGAGCGGCCTTTTGGTCATATTCCTGGTCCAGTTCCAGTCCTTCAATCTGGGTGACCCGTTCACCTCGGGCTGACTTGATTTTGTCAAGCAGTTGAGCCAGGCGGGGTTTGTCTGTGGCGCTGAACATGGCTACTTCTTCTTTAATACTATTTTCATAGAACAAGTTCGCAAGAAATCTGTCAAAGCTGATCATGCCATAGGCATCGCCACTGTCCACGATCTCGTAAAAATTCTTTTCTTCTGTTTCTCCGTTTAAAATAACATCTTTGATGCGCATCGTTGATGTCAGAATTTCAAATGCAGCAATACGCCCACCTCCCAAACGAGGCATAAGACGCTGGGAAACAACAAATTTTAAACTTTCTGCCAGGCGCGAACGAATAAGACGCTCTTCCTGAAGTTCAAACATACCAATAATGCGGTTAATCGTTTGCCCTGTATCACTTGTGTGCAGGGTTCCCAAAACCAGATGACCGGTTTCTGCGGCTTCCAGGGCAATGGAAATAGTTTCTCTGTCCCGAATTTCACCAACCAAAATAACTTTGGGTGCTTGCCGCAGGGCAGCGCGCAAACCAGAAGCAAAGGTATCGAAATCCAGGCCAAGTTCGCGCTGATTTACCGTGCCTTGTTTATGAATGTGTACATACTCAATAGGGTCTTCAAGAGTGACAATATGTTTGCGAAATGATGCGTTAATATTATCAATCAGGGCTGCCAGGGATGTTGTTTTTCCTGTGCCCGTGGCTCCGGTAATTAAAATCAATCCAAATTTTTCTTTGGCCATTCTGTAAAAAACATCAGGCAGGCCAAGCTCATCAATGGTTGGAACCTGGGACGTCAGTTTGCGCATGACAATGGCAAGGGAGCCTTTTTGCCCGAGAATATTGACACGAAAGCGGCAGCGTCCGGCCAGTTCGTAGGACAGGTCGCATGAACCTGTGCGGAGTTGATCTTCGTAGAGCCGAAGTTGCCGCCCCATGAGGCACATGGCAATGGCTTCTACCTGAAATGGCAGCAAAGGGCCTGGATCCGGGTCCAGACGAGCATTGCAAAGCTCACCGTGAAGTTCGACCTGGGCCGGCTTGTTCACAGTAAAAATGATATCCGACGTGTCCGGGGCGTGCTCAAGAATCTGGGTAAGAATATGGTCCAGATGGGCGCGTTGCATACTAGACCTCTGTAAAGTCTTGGGGCGGAGAGGTGAGAAATTCGCGGAATTTCGATTTTGTCGCTGCTTTATTATAGGCTTGTTCTGGGTCAATAATGCCTGCGGTCAGAAGTTTAAGAATGCCCTCATCAAGACTCTGCATACCGTATTTTTTTCCTGTTTCAATAACAGAATTGATCTGGAAAATTTTATTTTCACGGATCAGATTGCGTACTGCAGGGGTGGCCAGCAAAAGCTCAATACCAGCAACACGGCCTGGGCGATCAACACGTTTGAACAGATTTTGGGCAATGATGGCGCGTAAGGAGTCGGCCAGGCCAGAACGAATTTGACCTTGCAGGTCTCCTGGAAAAACCTCGATAATACGGTCAATGGTTTTTGAGGCTGAAATAGTATGCAGAGTAGCAAAAACCAGATGGCCGGTTTCTGCTGCTTCTAAAGCAAGCTGGATCGTTTCCAGGTCACGCATTTCACCAACCAGAATAATGTCTGGATCCTCGCGTAGTGCACCACGCAGGGCTGAACTAAATGATCTGGTGTCCCGACCAACTTCACGTTGGTTAATAAGACAATTTTGTGATTCATGAACAAATTCAATAGGATCTTCAATGGTCAGGATATGGTCTTTGCGTACTTTGTTGGCATAGTCCATAATGGCAGCCAAAGTAGTTGATTTTCCGCTGCCAGTAGGGCCGGTCACAAGGACCAGGCCTTTGGGTAACAGAGCCATGTTTTTTAAGATGCTGGGCAGGCCAAGGTCGTCAATGGAGAGGATTTTTTGCGGAATTTCACGAAAAACAGCGCCAATTCCACGTTTTTGCATGAAAAAATTGACTCTGTACCTGGCCATATGGGCAACTTCATTCGAAAAATCCACATCTCCTGTTTCTGCAAACAGCTTGGCTTTATTTTCCGAAGTAATTTCGTATAAAAGGTTTTTTAATTCCTCATGTTCAAGCACTTG
>JAAYGZ010000198.1 GCA_012727515.1 Desulfovibrionales bacterium | reverse complement strand
TGGCAGGGCGTCATGGTAATAAGGGCGTTGTTTCCAATATCTTGCCCGAAGAAGACATGCCTTTTTTTGCCGATGGCACTCCTATGGATGTTGTGCTTAACCCCTTGGGTGTTCCGTCGCGTATGAATATTGGGCAGATCATGGAAACCCACCTGGGCTGGGCCTCTAAAGGGCTGGGTCAGCAGATTGCTGCTCTGGTTGATGAAGGTGTGCTCAAAGTACGGGAAGAGATCAAAAGTATTTTTGACTCCAAAGAGATAGGTGCTGTTGTGGATGCGATGACTGATGATGAGCTCATTGAAGCTGCAAAATCGCTGCAAAAGGGCATCATTATGAAAACCCCGGTCTTTGATGGCGCAGAAGAGTATGAAATCTGGGATTTGCTCAAGCGCGCCGGGCTGCCCGAGGATGGCAAGGCCGTGCTCTATGATGGCCGCAGCGGTGAGCCTTTCTACAATCGCGTTACAGTTGGCTATATGTATTACCTTAAACTTCATCATCTGGTTGATGAAAAGATACATGCTCGCTCCACAGGCCCATATTCTCTGGTTACTCAGCAACCCCTTGGTGGTAAGGCCCAATTTGGTGGCCAGCGTCTTGGAGAGATGGAAGTCTGGGCTCTTGAGGCCTACGGGGCTGCCTATTTGTTGCAGGAATTTCTGACAGTAAAGTCAGATGACGTGAACGGGCGGGTGAAGATGTATGAGAAGATCGTCAAGGGTTCTAATTTCTTGGAAAGCGGTATGCCTGAGTCGCTGAATGTTTTGGTCAAAGAAATGATGGCCCTTGGTTTGGAAGTGACATTAGTGGAAGAAGAGAAAAAGGCTTTCCGCAAAAAATAACCATGCATGGAGAGCCTGTGCGCTCCGGCCATAGTATGAGGATATGATATATGAGTCTCGACGATCTCTTTACCCAGCGTGGAAGTGCGACCAGTTCATTTAATAGCCAAAATCTCAAGGCCATTGGCATTAGTATTGCCTCTCCGGAAAAGATTCGGGAATGGTCTTTTGGTGAGGTTAAGAAGCCTGAAACAATCAACTACCGCACCTTCAAACCTGAGCGTGACGGTTTGTTTTGTGCTAAGATTTTTGGGCCAGTTAAAGACTATGAGTGCAACTGCGGTAAGTATAAACGCATGAAACACCGTGGTATTGTGTGTGAGAAATGCGGGGTTGAAGTCATTGCTTCCAAAGTGCGTCGTGAACGCATGGGGCATATTGAATTAGCTGCTTCGGTTGCACATATTTGGTTCTTAAAGTCCCTCCCTTCCAAAATAGGGACTTTGCTTGATATGACCATGGCTGACCTGGAAAAGGTGCTGTATTTTGATTCATACATCATCTTAGATCCAGGAGAAACATCGTTACAGAAAAAGCAGGTCATTTCAGAGGAGCAGTATTTTCAGATTCTGGATCACTATACTCATGACAGTATAGTCGTTGGCATGGGGGCTGAATCAATCAAGCTTTTACTTCAGGAGATTGATCTGCCCCAACTGCGTATGGAGTTGCGGGAAGAGTCTCAGTCAACTCGTTCGCAAACCAAGAAAAAGAAAATTGCCAAGCGCTTAAAGGTAGTGGAAGCGTTTCTTGAGTCTGGCAATAAGCCGGAATGGATGATCATGGATGTTATTCCGATCATTCCACCTGAGCTGCGCCCCTTGGTGCCCCTTGATGGCGGACGCTTTGCTACCTCTGACTTAAATGATTTATATCGCCGCGTTATTAACCGTAATAATCGATTAAAACGCCTTTTGGAGTTGGGCGCTCCAGATATTATTATTCGCAATGAAAAGCGGATGCTGCAGGAATCTGTGGACGCCTTGTTTGATAATGGGCGTCGGGGTCGGGCCATTACAGGAACAAATGGTCGTCCTCTGAAATCCTTGTCAGACATGATTAAAGGTAAACAAGGCCGCTTTCGTCAGAACTTGCTTGGCAAACGCGTTGATTATTCGGGCCGTTCAGTCATTGTGGTTGGCCCGTATCTTAAGTTGCATCAGTGTGGGCTGCCGAAAAAGATGGCGCTCGAACTCTTTAAGCCTTTTATTTACTCCAAGCTGGAAGAACGGGGCTACGCAAGTACCATTAAGAGCGCGAAAAAAATGGTAGAGCGGGAAGAGATTGCCATGTGGGATATTCTGGAAGAGGTTGTCCGCGAGTATCCTATTTTGCTCAACCGTGCGCCAACGCTGCACCGCTTAGGTATTCAGGCCTTTGAGCCAATTTTGGTAGAAGGTAAGGCCATCCGCCTGCACCCCTTGGTCTGTACTGCCTTTAATGCGGACTTTGACGGCGACCAGATGGCTGTGCATGTGCCGCTTTCTGTTGAAGCTCAGATTGAGTGCCGCGTTCTGATGATGTCAACAAACAATATCTTGTCACCGGCCAATGGTTCTCCAATTATTGTGCCGTCTCAGGATATTGTTCTGGGACTATATTTCCTTACAGTGGAACGTCCCTTTGAGCCTGGTGAAGGAATGCTTTTTGCCGATCCTGACGAGGTTGTTTGCGCGTATGATGGCGGACATGTGGGTTTACACGCCAGGGTCAAGGTGCGCATTGATGGGAAATTGCTGAGTACAACTCCTGGGCGCATTATTATCCGTGAAATCGTACCAAGAGAAGTACCTTTTGAGGTCTATAACCAGGAACTGAGCAAAAAAGTAATTGGTCGCCTGGTGGGTGAAACCTATCGTCTGGCAGGCACCAAGGCCACGGTTATTTTATGCGACAAGCTTAAAGATCTTGGCTTTGAATACTCAACGCGGGCAGGAATAACCGTAGGGGTGAAGGATTTGTCTATTCCTCCTGCCAAGACTCATATTCTGGAGCAGTCACACGCTGAAGTTTCAGATATTGAACAGCAATACCGCGAAGGTATCATTACGCGCACCGAAAAGTATAATAAGGTCGTAGATGTTTGGACCAAGGCCACAAATGATGTTGCTGATGCCATGATGCGCGAATTAAAATATGATGTGATCGCTAACCCTCATTCCACGCACTCTGCCTCGGCAGAGCATGTTTTAAGGGCACCTGCGTCTGAAGCGGCTGAAGAGCGCTGCAATAGCTTTAATTCCGTTTTTATGATGGCTAATTCTGGCGCTCGTGGTAACCAGGAACAGATCCGACAGTTGGCAGGTATGCGCGGACTCATGGCCAAGCCATCAGGAGAAATTATTGAAACACCGATTACGGCATCTTTTCGTGAGGGCTTAACGGTTTTACAGTATTTTACTTCTACCCATGGCGCTCGTAAGGGATTGGCTGATACTGCATTAAAAACAGCAAACTCCGGATATCTGACCAGGCGTTTGGTAGATGTTGTTCAGGATGTTATTGTCAGCGAGGATGACTGTCATACGGTTGATGGCATTGTCCTGACGCATGTGACCTCAAGGGGCGAAATAACTGTTCGACTGAGCGAGCGCGTCTTGGGACGTGTTGCCATGTATGATGTGTTGGATCCAGAGACAGGTGAGGTTTTCATTCCTGCCAATACAATGATTACTGAAGACCTGGTGCTTGAGATTGAGCGTCGTGACGTGGCAGCCATTACCATCCGCTCTACCCTGACATGTAAGTCCAGGTACGGGGTTTGCGCGTTGTGCTATGGTCGGGACCTGGCGCGCGGGCATTTGGTGAATGTCGGCGAAGCCGTTGGTATTATTGCAGCCCAGTCCATTGGCGAGCCTGGTACGCAGCTGACAATGAGAACATTTCATATCGGAGGCACGGCGTCTAAAGAAATTGAGCAAAGCCGGTATGAAGCTTTGACCAGAGGCCGGGTGGTCTTGTCTCGTGTACGCACTGTGACCAATTCTCGTGGTGAAAAGATGGTGCTGGGCAAGAGTGGACAGTTACGCATTGTCGATGACCAGGGAGTGGAGCGAGAAAAGCATCCATTGCCGTCAGGAGCAAAACTGTATTTTGACAATGGGGATGAGGTCAAAAAAGGCGATCGCCTGGCAGAATGGGATCCGTTTAATGAACCTTTTGTGACCGAAGTTATTGGAACAGTCCAGTTTAAGGATATTGTTGAAGGCCGTACAGTTCAGGAAAGAACTGATGAAGCAACAGGAAAAACAACACTTGTTATTACTGAGTTTCGGTCATCCAGTTTCCGCCCCAGCATTTCCATCTGTGATGAAAATGGCGAAATACAAGTCAAGCCAGATACAGGCACTGCTGCTTCGTACACGCTGCCAGTTGGCGCAATCATCATGGTGAATGACGGGGACTCTGTACAGCCTGGTGATATCATTGCCCGTAAACCGCGTGAAACAACAAAGACTCGCGATATCGTGGGTGGTTTGCCGCGTGTTGCCGAATTGTTTGAGGTGCGTAAGCCCAAAGATCAGGCAACATTGTCTGAGATTGACGGTATTGTCAGTTTTGGCCCTGACTCCAAGGGCAAGCGTAAAATAATTGTTGAGCCTGAAATTGGAGATCCACGGGCGTATCTGATTGCGCAAGGCAAGCATATCACTGTTGGTGAAGGTGACTTTGTCAAGAGCGGCGAATTGTTAACTGAAGGAACTCCTGACTTGCACGATTTGCTCAAAATTAAAGGTGAAAAGTATTTGGCTTTTTACCTTGTTGAGGGTGTGCAGGATGTTTACAGGTTCCAGGGCGTGTATATTAACGACAAGCATGTTGAAATTATTGTGCGTCAGATGCTGAAAAAACTTTCAGTTATTGATCCTGGCGACACTGGCTTTTTACTGGGTGAGCAAGTTGATAAAAATCGTTTTCAGCACGTCAATGCACAATGCCTGGGAACAGGCTTGCAGCCAGCCATTGCCGAACCCTTGGTGCTTGGTATTACCCAGGCATCTTTGTCAACAGAGTCGTTTATTTCTGCTGCGTCTTTTCAGGAAACAACAAAGGTGCTTACAGAGTCTGCGCTGATAGGAAAAAAAGACTATCTCTACGGACTGAAGGAAAATGTTATTGTCGGACGCTTAGTTAACGCTGGCACTGGCTACCGCGCGTATGTCGCTAATGATATTGTGGTGCCAGAACAGCCGGAAAGCCCAGATAAGTTTTTAGAAGAATTGGAGAATGATCCCTTTCTGGTAGAATCATAAGGCTTGATTTTAGTATATTGACAGAGGATGGGGAGTTCGATTACGTACCCCATTCTCAAAATGATTATTAATGGAGTTTTGCATGCCCACAATTAATCAGTTGGTCCGCAAGGCGCGGGTCCTGCAAGTAAAAGGCAAAAAAAGAGCTGCGCTGCAGGAATGCCCTCAGCGGCGCGGAGTCTGCGTACGTGTGTACACCACTACGCCCAAGAAACCAAACTCTGCGTTGCGTAAAGTAGCCAGGGTTCGTTTGACGAATGGAATTGAAGTTACATCCTATATCCCTGGTGAAGGCCATAATCTTCAGGAGCACTCCGTGGTCATGATTTGCGGTGGCCGTGTTAAGGATTTGCCTGGTGTTCGCTATACCATTATCAGGGGTACGTTGGATGCGGCTGGCGTTCAGGATCGCCGGAAAAGTCGCTCCAAATACGGTGCAAAGCGACCTAAATAGGGATTAAGGAGAGTATTATGCCGCGTAAAGGGCCTACGCCAAAACGTGAGGTTTTGCCCGATCCAAAATATGGTAGCCGGGTAGCCGCAAAATTCGTCAACCAGATGATGTATGACGGAAAAAAGAGTGTTGCGGAGAAGATTTTTTACGAAGCCATAGAAGAATTAGGCAAGCGAACAGACAGCGAACCTATTAAGGCTTTTGAACAGGTCATTGAAAAAGTGAAGCCGCAGATGGAAGTTAAATCCCGTCGTGTGGGCGGTGCAACGTACCAGGTGCCAATGGAAGTTCGTCCTGCACGGCAGGAGGCTTTGGCTATTCGCTGGATAGTGAATTATGCTCGGTTACGGGGCGAGAAGGGAATGGTGCTGCGCTTAGCTGCAGAGTTTTTGGATGCTTTTAACGATCGCGGTGGTGCTATCAAGAAACGAGAAGACACCCACCGAATGGCTGAAGCTAACAAGGCTTTTGCCCATTACCGCTGGTAGAGGGGTTCTTCTGTGTCAAAACGTGTTTCGATAGAAAATCAGCGAAATATCGGTATCATGGCCCACATTGATGCGGGCAAAACAACAACTACCGAACGGATCCTGTTTTATACTGGTGTTTCCCACAAGCTTGGTGAAACCCACGATGGTCAGGCCACCATGGATTTTATGGAACAGGAGCAAGAGCGTGGCATTACCATTGCGTCAGCCGCAACCACGTGCTTTTGGCGTGATTGTCGCGTCAACATCATTGATACCCCTGGGCATGTGGACTTTACAGTAGAAGTTGAACGCTCGCTTCGTGTCCTTGATGGCGCGGTGGCTGTTTTTTGTGCAGTTGGCGGTGTGGAGCCGCAGTCAGAAACTGTATGGCGTCAGGCCGATAGATACCGTGTGCCACGGGTTGCCTTTGTGAACAAAATGGATCGTTCTGGCGCTGATTTCTTCCGCGTTGTTGACATGATCAAGGACCGCCTCAAAGCAAAGCCTGTGCCATTGCATCTGCCGATTGGCTCTGAAGAGAACTTTCAGGGGCAAATAGACTTAGTGCGCAAGGTTGCTCTTTATTATGACGCAGAGTCTAAAGGCCAGACAATTGAAGAGCGCCCTGTGCCCAGCGAGATGATGGATATCGTCGATGAGTGGAGAATGCATCTTGTTGAGTCCATTGCGGAAGAAGATGAAACCTTGCTGGAAAAATATCTTGGTGGAGAAGAATTAGCGCCTGCTGAAATTATGGCAGGAATTCGCCAGGCAACTATTGCATTAAAGATTTGTCCTGTCATTTGCGGCTCAGCCTTTAAAAATAAAGGGGTGCAGGCGCTTTTAGATTGTGTAGTTGACTACCTGCCCTCTCCAATTGATATTCCCACAATGAAGGGCACTGATC
>JAAYGZ010000197.1 GCA_012727515.1 Desulfovibrionales bacterium | reverse complement strand
TGGCTGACACAAACCACATGGCCCTGGCGGTATTTCCACCTGCTCCAGCCCTGACCCAAAGCATAGGACACGCGCCTGGTATGAACAAGATGCAGGCATTTTCCCTGACGACTATAAAGCCAGGCCGTGGCAGCGCCCAGCGAGGCTGCGCGGGCTTCATGGGTATGCAGAACACTTCCAGGCTGCACTGCGCGCACAAGCAGGCTGATATTGCGTGGGTCCAGACCATAGCGCGAAGGAAGAGGTAACAGCGGGATATTGCTGGCCCTGGCCTGTTCAGCCAGCGGAGCCTGGCACGGGCAGGCCAGAAGCACTGTATGGCCCTGGGCACGCTGTGCTGCGATTAGGTACAGTACCTGGCGCTGGCCACCGCGAAACTCCAGACCCAGGTCAAGATGGACAATAGTGTGCTGCGCGTTCACGGTATGCAGGGCTTACAAGGTGGGGGTGGGGCGCAGGGGTTGAGCATGAGCCTCACGATCAGCCAGTAAAAGCTGGCGCAAGCGTTGACTTACAGGGCCAGGGCGTCCAGCTCCGATGAGCGTGGTATTGTAGCGCACCACGCTTACAGCATCTATGCTTGTGCCCAGTAAAATAAGTTCCTGACACGAGGACAGCTCTTCTTCAGGCACTGGTCTGGTGGCTACGGAAATATACGGACGTAAAAGCCGCATGGCCCTGGCCAGGGTGGTTCCGGTCAGGGCGTTTTTGAGTTCAGGCACAACAAAAATTCCGTGCTGATCAACCAGAACTGCATTTTCTGTGGACCCTTCGGCAAGAAAACCTTCGTTGTCAAAACAAAGCGGAAAATCAGCGCCTTGCTCTTGCGCATCTTTTTTCATGAGCACATTGGGCAGGTAATTGACGCTTTTAATTTGTGACATCCAGCCCTGTTTGGCCGGAATATGTGTGCGCACCGCAGTCACGCCCTGTTCCCAAAAGGATTCTGGCTTGCGAAGCATACGTTTGGCTACAATATACAGGCTGGCTTGCGGACATTCGCGTACGTCCAGGCTAAATCCTCCTGGGCCGCGTCCGCAGAAAATAAGCACATTGCCTTCAGGCTGGCCACCAGCCAGGCACACAGCCCGCACCAGTTCATCAAGTTCTGATTTTCCCACAGGCGGAGTCAGGTCAATGGCCTGGCACGAGCGCATGAGGCGATCCAAATGTGCGTCCAACTGATAAACAGCTTCATGCTCATAGCGCAGGGCCTCAAAAACGCCATCACCCCGGTGCACCAGGTGATCATCCAGCGGAATAAGCATAAGCCGTGGATTGGTAAAAACAGCACCCAGGCGGTGCTCATAAAAGGCCAGCACATTTTCTTCCCCTGGCCGGGGCAGATGCAGCAACTGATCCACAAACAGGTCTTCAGTTCCGAGTCTGACCATGATGATTCCTTTGTGCGTGAAGGGTGGTAACGGCCCAGCACCATGCAGAGTCACGGCGCCGGGCACACGAGGCTTAAGGAACGCGGAGCAGATCGCGTTCAAGCAGGGTTTCTGCGATCTGCACGGTATTCAAGGCTGCGCCTTTGCGGATATTATCGGCCACAATAAACATGTTCAGGCCATTGGCAATGGTTTCGTCTTCGCGAATACGGCCCACAAAGGTTTCGTCCTCACCCGCAGCCACAATGGGCATGGGGTATATTTTTTCACCGGGGTTATCCAAGACACACACGCCAGGGGCCTGGGATAAAATGGCCCGGGCTTCCTTGGGGGTGATCTTTTTTTCTGTTTCAATGTTCACGCTTTCGCTGTGACCATAGAAAACAGGCACGCGCACAGTGGTTGCCGTAACGCGGATGGAGTCATCACCCATAATTTTTTTGGTTTCCAGGACCATTTTCATTTCTTCTTTTGTATATTCGTTGTCCAGAAACACATCAATCTGGGGCAGACAGTTAAAGGCAATGCGGTGCGGATAGACTTCATTGGTGGCTTCCTGGCCGTTAAAAAGCTGGCGAACCTGGTTTTCCAGTTCTTTAATGGCTTTTTGCCCCGTGCCGGACACGGCCTGGTAGGTGGAAACAATCACGCGCTTGATGCGGCCTGCATCATGCAGGGGCTTTAAGGCCACAACCATCTGAATGGTTGAGCAATTAGGGTTGGCAATAATGCCTTTGTGCCAGGCCAGGTCATCGGGATTCACTTCCGGCACAACCAGGGGCACTGCGGGGTCCATGCGCCAGGCACTTGAGTTGTCCACCACCACACAGCCAGCCTTGACTGCACAGGGCGCGAATTTTTCCGAGGTGGAGCCGCCAGCAGAAAACAGGGCCACATCCACGCCAGTAAAGGAATCTTCGGTCAGTTCCTGTACTGTAAGTTGTTTGGA
The DNA here is from genome assembly GCA_012727515.1 of Desulfovibrionales bacterium. GTDB lineage: Bacteria > Desulfobacterota > Desulfovibrionia > Desulfovibrionales > Desulfomicrobiaceae > Desulfomicrobium. Next base: position 14,528 of record JAAYGZ010000197.1, on the reverse strand, counting down.
GCCAAAATCCACGCTGGTGCCCGCAGATCGGGACGAGGCCAGGGCACGTATTTCAGCATGGGGAAAATTACGACGGGCCAGAGTATCAAGAATTTCTCTGCCCACAGCGCCTGTTGCGCCTACCACGGCCACTACTGGTTGTTTTTTCATTGCTGCCTCCACATTTATGCGCCTGTAATCCGGCGGCTGAATTCTTTCCAAATTTCCAAACAGGTATCAGCTTTATTGAGGGTGTACAGATGCACTCCTGGTGCCCCGTGGTCAAGGAGATTTGCGATTTGTGCCTTGGCATAGCCCAGGCCAAGACCGCGTACACCGCTGTCACCATAGCGGGCCTGGGCATGCTCCAGATCGCGCAGATAGTCCGCAGGCACAGAAGCCCCGCAAAAAGAAAGCATACGCTGCAGGGCAGGCACATTCTGAACCGGAAGAATGCCCGGCACAATCGGTACGGTAATGCCTACGGCCCGAGTGCGCTCCACAAAGGAAAAATAAAAATCATTGTCAAAAAAAAGCTGAGTAATGATAAAATGTGCGCCAGCATCTACTTTGGCTTTTAAATGGCGCAGATCTTCTTCCATGGAGACAGCCTGCGGGTGTTTTTCCGGATACCCGGCCACGCCAATACACAGGTCTGGATAGGTGCGGTGGATAAAGGCTACCAGGTCGCTGCCATACTGAAATTCATCACTGTCTGGCGTAAAGATGTCTGTGCCTCTGGGCGGATCACCTCGCAGGGCCAGTACATTGCGCACGCCACCTTCTGACAGACCATCCAAAAAAGACCGGATGCGCGTGGCTGAAGCGCCCACACAGGTCAGGTGAGCCAGCGGCTCCAGGCCATATTCCTGTTTCATACGGGTGACAATTTCCAATGTATTGTGCTGGGTACTGCCTCCTGCACCATAGGTCACTGAACAAAATAAGGGATTTAATGACTTGAGCTGGCGTGCCACATCAAAAAAGCCAGGCCATTGGGTGCGTTCTTTGGGGGGGAAAAACTCCAGGGATAAGAACGGCTGCTTTTGGGCCAGTAGAGTATCAATACGCATGAAGTCTCCTTAACAACAATCAAAAATCAGGCGATGGTGTCGGCAATAGAGAAGATGGGCAGGTACATACTGATGACCAGGCCACCCACGATCACGCCCAGAAAAACAATCATGATGGGTTCGATCAGCGAGGTCAGGGCGTCAACAGCCACATCTACTTCATCATCATAAAAATCAGCTATTTTATGCAGCATGGAATCCAGTGCGCCAGTGGCTTCACCAATGGAAATCATGTGAATAACCATGGGCGGGAACACTCCGGTGGCATCCAATGGTTCGGCCAGAGTCTGGCCTTCGGCAATGGAGCGCTTGGCCTCCAGAACGCCGCGTTCCACGGTTTTGTTGCCCGATGTGCGCGACACAATGTCCAGGGCATTTAAGATGGGGACGCCACTGGAAACCATGGTCGAAAGGGTGCGGCTGAACTTGGCCACTGCGGCTTTACGCAGCAGAGGTCCGAACACAGGCAGAAACAAAACCCAGCGATCAACCAGGATTTCTCCTTTTTCCCATTTGTAAAAAAATCTGAACGCGACAAAAAAAGCAATGATGCCTGCCATCAAAATAAGAGAATGATCCATGACAAAGCGGCTCAGATCTATGACAAACTGCGTTGGCGCAGGCAGGGCGCTGCCAAAACTGCTGAACATCTGCTCAAAGGTGGGAATAACAAAGATCAAAATAACAGCAATAACCACCACGGCCACAGTAACGACCACTGCCGGGTAAATCATGGCACTTTTAATCTTGGCCTTGAGCTTGGCAGCTTTCTCAATGTATTCAGCCAGGCGGATCAGAACCTGGTCCAGAATACCGCCTGTTTCACCGGCATTGACCATATTGGTGTACAATGCGTCAAAGACATCCTGGTGTTTTTTCAGAGCTTCAAACAAGGAACTGCCGCCTTCAATATCATTGCGGATTGTGTACAGCTTGCGGCGTAATTTAGCGTTTTCTGTTTGCTCGCACATGATCTGTAAAGATTGAAGAATCGGTACGCCGGCATTGATCATGGTTGCAAACTGTCTGCTGAAAACCACCATGTCACGCGAGGCCACTCCCCCCTCAAGGAAAGTGCCTTCAAGCAGATCCTTGGGCTTGGGCTTAACTTTGATATTGGTGCAGCCTCTGCGGCGCAGGATATTCTCAGCAAATTCCAGGGTCGGAGCGTCCAGGTCGCCTTTGACACTTCGTCCATTACGGGCCTTGGCGCGGTACAGAAAAATAGCCATGATTATCCTCTCTGCTTGTTGATCAGGGTGCGGGTATGGGCTTTACTGTCTGCCTGTAGTATCAATCCACATCAGTACGCTGAGCTTCTAATTCCTGTATTTCTTTTTCCAGATACGCCAGTTCAGACATAATATCTTCGGCCTGGTGCTGAAGCGCTGCAAAGCGTTGTCCTGCTTTTCGTGCCGCCTCTGCATCAGAGTAGGTTTGCGGATCAGCCAGGATGGTTTCTAATGCTTCCTGCTCTGTCAGATTTGTTTCCAGCCTGGCTTCCAGGGCTGCAAACTTTTCCCGAACCGGCTTAAGCTGTTGATGAATGCGATTGCGCAACTGGGCCTGTTCACGCTTGCGGGCCTTGCTGTCCTGGCGCGGGGTGGTACTTTCTTCCTGGGAGGCTTCATTTCGCAGCGCTTCCTGGGCTTTTTTTTGTGCCACATATTCATCAAAGCCGTAGGGATGCATATCTATACGATCTGGGTGCAGCTCCCAGATTTCATCCACTACTTCAGATAACAGATAGCGATCATGGGCCACCACAAACATGGTGCCTGCATACTGGCACAGAGCTTCCAGAAGGGCCTCACGACTTTCCAGGTCCAGATGGTTGGTTGGCTCATCCAGGATAAGGAAATTAGCGCGGCTGAGAAAAAGAGTGCTCAGCACCAGCCTGTTTTTTTCGCCTCCGCTCAGTTCTTCAACCTTTTTTTCCCAATAGCGTTCTCCAAGCAGAAACAGCCCCAGCACGGACTTGAGTTGAAAATCAGAGCTGGATGGCGCAGCCAGGCGGCGGATCTCCGACATCACTGTACAGGCTGGGCGCAGAATATCAGTTTGATGCTGACTGAAATATCCGGCTGCAATGCTTGTCCCCAGGCTGATCTGACCCTGGCTTGGCGTCAGCTGGCCCATCATGAGCTTGATAATTGTTGATTTGCCGCGTCCGTTCGGGCCGACCAGACCTATTTTTTGCCCACGATATATATGAAAATTAAGGCCGTGAAAAAGCTGGGCATCAGGAAAGGAAAAGCCCAGGTCCACGGCTGAAAGCACAGTCTGGTTGCCACGCTCAGGCTCTGGCCAGGAAAAGGACAGGGAGCGCGCCCTGGCTTCCGGGGTCAGGGTTTTGAGTTCTGCTTGCAGCCTGTCAATCTGCCCGACACGGCTTTGGGCCTGCCGGGCTTTGGAAGCCTTGTAGCGAAAGCGGTCCACAAAGGCCTGCTTGTGGGCAATTTCAGTTCGCAGACTGTCGGCCTGGCGTCTGGCCTGCTCCTGTCGTTCTGCATTCCATGCAATAAACTGGGAAAAATTGCCATCGCGCAGCACGGGTTTTTCCCCGCCCAGGAACAGAATTTTATTGGCTGCACTGTCCAGAAAATAGCGATCATGGGCCACAAAAACCAGTGCCCCGGCAAACGCCTGCACATAGTTTTCAAGCCATTCTACAGCTTCCATATCCAGGTGGTTAGTTGGCTCGTCTAGAAAAAGAATATCTGCTCCGGCCACAAGCACACGGGCCAGCTTGGCCCGTTCGCGCCAGCCACCGCTTAATGCCCCAACAGGTTTGAAAAAGCTGGACCCGGAAAAGCCCAGGCCGTTTAAAATAGCCTGGGCGCGATGTTCGGGGTTGTAACCATACTGGTGTTCCAGCTCTGCCTGGCGTTTGGACAGGTGCACAAGCGTATCATTATCCCCATGATCAAGGGCTTTTTTCCAGTCAGTCCAGAATTCTGTCCAGGACGGCAAGACTTCCAGTACAAAATCTTCCAGAGTCTGCGTTATGTTGCGTTCACGTAACTCCTGCTGCACAAAACCGATTTGTGCTCCCCTGGACATACTCACTTTGCCGCTGTCCGGAGTAATATCGCCAGCCATGATTTTAAGGAGCGTTGATTTGCCACATCCATTGGGTCCAACCAGGGCCAAACGAGTACCAGGGTGGACCTCCATGGACAGATTGGTAAAGAGGTCCACCCCGGAATAGGCTTTGGAAACAGCTTGAACAGTGATTTTAGCCATAGCTGAAATGCCGGTTATTCATCCCCAAAAAAGAGGGCGAATTGCTTACTCAGGGAGGACAGGGCCAGGGCAAAACGCTCTGCGGAAAACTCTACAGCAGGAAATTTTGTCTGGAGCAAAAGAAATTCATCGTCATCCTCACCCATGGGTGGAGTGATGGTCAGTGAGGCATCGTACAACTCGCTATTCACGGACAACAGGTCTTTCAAGTCATCTTCTGAAGCCTCATCAACAGGGCCAAGAGTGAAAGATAACGTGACAAGGGGCTCGTCAAAGGTGCTTGTCTTGTCAATAAGCATCAGAAAGCCGCTGGTTTCATCTTCCAGTTCAAAGCCCCACATGGCGTATTCCTGGTCTGGTTCATAAATTGTTTCCATTTCAACAGCTGTGGCGCGTAGTACGGTTTCTATACGATGGGCATAAGCAAGCAGGTCCATAACATTTCTCCTGAAAATATGGTCTGGGTTAAGGTTTGTATGCGTTTTGTTCTTTGGTTGCGTTGCGTTCATTGTGCGCCTCGTGCGCACGCTGCATCATGACGCGGCAAAGTAGGGCAAGAACTCCACATTGTCGAGAGAGTCCGTGACTGATACGGTGCTTATATTGTGGCCTCATTTTTATGTTTGGGTCAGCATGTGGCTATCATTGTTATGGAGTAGAGGTATGAGCAAGCGTTCTTGTGTGCCGTTTCGGTTGTCAGACATTGGGTTGCCCTTGTCCTGGTCTGGTCATGTTGAGCACTGTGTGGACCAGTTGCGCGAAGAGGGCGTGCCAGCCAAAGCTATGCGCCGTTTGTTCACAGATATGGTCAAGCGTCCTCAAGGCTATCTGAAGCACCCGATACTTGGCAGTATTGCTGCCATGCTGTGTGCGCAGGCATCCAGATCAGGGCCGCAGGCAGGACGCAAGAGACGTACTCAACCGGCTCCGTGGTCAGCGTGGGGTGAGGATCTGGACCCGCAGGCCATTTCCCAGATGGAAGATGGATGTATGCTTCCTGTGGCCGTGGCCGGAGCGCTGATGCCAGATGCCCATGTGGGCTATGGACTGCCCATTGGCGGGGTGCTTGCTGTGGATAATGCTGTTATCCCTTATGGAGTGGGCATGGACATAGCCTGCCGCATGAAAATGAGCGTTTTTGCCGTGCCTGTGGATATGCTGGACAATGCAGCAGATCAGCTTGCAGTTTGTCTTGAACAGGGCACGTGTTTTGGAGTGGGCGGGCAGTTTCGACCACGCAAAGACCATTCTGTCATGCATGAGGACTGGGGCTTTTCCCCTGTCATTAAAAAAATGCGTGACACAGCCTGGGCACAACTGGGCACCAGCGGATCTGGAAATCATTTTGTGGAATGGGGGGTGCTGGATGTGCCTGCTCCCCTGGCCAGTCTGGAGCCAGGGCAGTATCTGGCGCTGCTATCCCATAGCGGAAGCAGGGGCACTGGCGGTGAAGTGGCAAAATATTATTCTGCCCTTGCGCGCAAGCTGCATCCTGAACTGCCCACTAAACTTGGGCACCTGGCATGGTTGAACCTGGATACAGAGGCAGGGCAGGAGTATTGGGCTGCCATGGAACTGATGGGGCGCTACAGTGCGGCCAATCACCAGCTTATTCATGCGGAACAGGCACGTCTGCTTGGAGCCGCGCCTGTGTGGAGTGTAGAAAATCATCATAATTTTGCCTGGGTTGAAACTCACAACAAGCGCACAGTGATTGTACATCGCAAGGGCGCAACCCCGGCTGGAGCCGGAGTGCTGGGAATTATTCCAGGAACCATGGTTGATCCTGCTTATGTGGTTGAAGGCCTGGGCAATCCCCATGCATTATGTTCAGCAGCGCACGGGGCTGGGCGCATGATGAGCCGGCAGGAAGCCAAAAAGCGTTTTTGCAGACATGATATTGATTACGTACTTCACAAGCACGGGGTGCGGCTTCTTTCTGCCGGGCTGGATGAAGCGCCCATGGCCTATAAAAATATCCGGGATGTTATGGCTGCGCAAACTGACTTAGTACGTGCGCGAGGGATGTTTCTGCCACGCATTGTGAAAATGGCGCGATAAAAAATATGCTCAGTACAGCATGTCATCTATCTATCGTGTTGAGGCAACTCGTGTTTTTGACTTTGTGCTTCCACTTTACATTCGATGGGGTAGTGTATATATCCTCTTTCCCGAAGTAAAAGACCCGGAGGATGGTAGTTTATGGACGTTAAAGATATTGAATTCTTCAGAGAATATTTGACCAGGATGGTTGATGATATTCAACGTCAGGGCGAAGCAACCTTAGAAGATCTGTCTGAAAATACAGAATATTATTCTGATCCAGCGGACAGGGCTTCTGCTGAGTCTGATCGCTCCTTTACCTTGCGTCTGCGTGACCGAGATCGGAAGCTGGTAAAAAAAATCAATGAAGCCCTGGGACGTATTGATGATGGCTCCTTTGGCGTCTGCGAAGACTGTGGCGAAGACATTGGAGTGCCCCGATTAAAAGCCAGGCCAGTGACCACATTGTGCATTGAGTGCAAAAGTCGTCGCGAGGAAGAAGAACGCCTGCGCGGAGACTAAGTCTGTACGCACGCCCAGGCATGGAAAACACCTGAAAATGTTACACAGATGATCACGATACGGGAGTAGGGCCTGATGCCTTGCTCCCGTATCATGCATTTAGAGTCTGACCGAATTTATTGGTACGCATCACATGGGCCACATGCATGTTTTCGGGCCACAACATGTGTTTTTATTTTGCAAGGAATTCACATGATCCAGTCTCCAAATCGTTCTCCGCGTCAAATGAGCGGGCAGTTGGCTGTTATGGCTGTTCTGGTGGCAGTGCTGCCGGTGATCTGTTTGCTGGCCGTGATTTTTGTTTTTTTTGATGCAGCGCACAAGGAAAAGAATTTTGCAGCTCTGAGCGAAGGAGTGTGGCGAAACGCGCAGAATGCGGATACTTTTATCCAGGAACGCCTGGCCAACCTGATTCATGAAAACCAGGGCACTGCAGTGGATGCCCTGGCCAAGCCTGAGTATCTTCGTGTGTGCCTCCACCGTTTACAGGCTTCGTATCAGGGCTTTTTTACTGATCTGGAATTACTGGATGCCAGCGGGCAGATTGTGGCTCATGCCGGCCCGACTCCTGTGGACACAGATGGTGTTGGCGAGGCGTGGCTGCCCAGTGCGCTCAGTCGTCCTACTTATGTGCGTGGTTTTGCTTCGGAAGGGCCTTTTTTTGTTGGGGTGCGGCTGACAGATCAGGGACAGACCTGGTTTTTACGAGCTTTTTTAGACCGGCAGCCAGTGGAAGAACGTCTGAATGCCCTGCACCCTGGTGGCAGTGGAGATGTCCTGGTGCTCAATAAAAATGCGCCATCCACACTTCCTCGCGTTACGGAAAAGACCGTGCAACTCCTGGCCAAGCAAACCTTTGCTGATGGCCAGCCCGTAGTATTTGAAGCCCCTGATACAGCCGGTGTGCCCCAGATTTATGTGTCTGCTCCGTTGCGATCTTCAGGCGAAACTGTTGTGTATTGCCAGGCCAAAGCAGAGATACTCCGGCCTTTGACGCAGGTGCGTATTTTTGTGGGCCTGGTTACAGTGCTTGGTATTGGCGCTATTGTTGCCACTGTTATGGCCATGAGTCGTCGTATGGAGCAACGCCTGCTCAAGGCCGAAGTTATGCAGCAGCAGATGCAGAACCAGCTGGTTGAAGCAGGCAAGCTCGCCGCCATTGGGGAGCTGGCCGCTGGCATTGCCCATGAAATCAATAATCCCCTGGCAATTATGATTGAGAACGCGGGCTGGATTCAGGATCTGCTGGCAGATGAGGAGCAGAGTGAAGAAGATATGGTGGAAATCCAATCTTCGTTACAGGCGATTGTTCTGCAAGGACATCGGTGTCGGGAGATTATTCAGAAGCTTCTGGGCTTTGCCCGCAAAACAGATTCGTCTGCGCGTTTAACGCAGGTTAACGCACTGTTAGACGACATTGTGAACTTTACGCGCCAAAAAGCCAAATATGCCGGTGTTACCATTCACACTTCTCTGGCCGCACAGCTTCCGGATATTGAAGCCTCTCCAACAGAAGTGCAGCAGGTTATTTTTAACCTGGTCAATAATGCCCTGGATTCTGTGCCCCAGGATACGGGCGTGGTGCGCATTCGCTCGTTGCGTGAGGGCGATATGGTGGGCATTGATGTGGAAGATAATGGTTCTGGAATTTCTGAAGAGCATCAGAAACATATTTTTGAACCGTTTTTTACCACCAAGCCCAAGGGCAAAGGAACTGGCCTGGGCTTGTCCATCTGCCATAATATTGTGAGTCAGATGGGGGGCAGTATCAGCCTGGAATCACAGCCAGGCCTTGGCTCCACTTTTCGCATTCGCTTGCCGATTCAGTCCTGAGCAGTGTTATTTTTCAGGACGGGCAGGCAGATACAAGGCGATCCACCAGGAGGCGCTCCAGAGCTGGGTCGTCTTGAAGTGTCGGCTGAAGCTCAAAGCACACAGCAGGAAATTCCTGACGCAATGCCGCAATCATGGCAGGGATGTCTTTTTCGATATGTATGCCATTATACAGAAAATATTGTAAAATAACTATGCGGGTGCATCCTTTGTCCACAAGTTGGCGTACCTGATCGGCCAGGGTCGGTGTGCCCAGAGAAAAAAAAGCCGGCAGCACAGGATAGTCTGCAATACTGGCCCCAACCCTGGCCACCAGGGCCTCAAAGGCCGTGCCCACCTCGGACCGTCTGCTGCCATGTCCAAGCACAATCATACCTAGTGTTGTCATCGTTGCTCCATAAAAAAGGCCACCAGTGCGTACCAGTGGCCTTGGCTGCTGAAAGAATGGCTTTAATGGGCGTGGTCTTCGTGAGCAGGAGCCTCCTTTTGATCATGACTGTGCTCATGTTCATGGTCATGGGGGTGAGAATGGACGAGCTCACCGTGTGCATGTTCGTGATCGTGTACAACCTTGACTGTTGATGTGCCGCGCTGGCAACCGCATCCTTTACACATATAGCTAGCCTCCTGGTGCATGGTATGAATGCCTCTTTGCTAATTCTTTCTGAGGCAAATGCAAGGTCAATTGCACAGTAAAAACATAAATTTGCACATTTGATGTTTTTGTGCAAAATAATGCACAAAAAGCTGTGCATGCATAGCTGTTATTTTTATTTTTCGTATTATTTCACTATGTTTTAATTTTGGCACAGCAAATGCTTAGTCGTTGCTAACCAAAGGCTTTTCTACCTCCAACTGAAAAAGGATTTTTATGTACACACGAACCCTCCTCCTCGCGCTGACCCTGCTACTTGGCACGGTAGCAGGTGTCAGTGCCTATCCAGGCCAGCAATGGCACGGACAGTATCAGGGCTTTGTCTCTGATCTGACCCCTGAACAACAGGCCAAGGTGCAGCAGATCACAGATGCGCATCATGAACAGCTCTTTACCCTGAACAAAGAGCTGGAAACCAAAGCCGCAGATATGGAAGCCTTGTTTGCAGTATTTCCCCCGGACAAGGCTGCTATTGGGGCACTTATGGCTGAAATCAATGCATTGCAGATTCAGCGGACCAAGATCAATGTGGATTATCGTCTGGAACTGATGGATCTGGTTGGCAAGCCAATTCCGGCGCGGTCAGAAAAGGGATATGGGCCTAAGGGTGGATGTGCCGGAACTGCCATGCCCTGCCCTGGTGCATATTCTCGTGGTCCGCACGCAGGGCCTGGAGGCAGCGCCAGCCACCCTCCGGTTTGTGGGCCACAATAAGAATGTGCTCTGGTCCCTTGAAAATCTAGTTCTCAGGAAGTTTTCTCTCCCTCCTCGTAGGGCAAAGGTCGCGTCAGCGGCCTTTGCCCTTTTTGAGCATAGGTAGCACATGGATATTGCTCTGCCTGTTCGCACCAGCCGGACAGCCACAATTGCCACGCTGGCTGTTTTTGTTCTTGGCCTGGCACTCAGTTTTTCCACCTGGCGCAATTTGCGTCAGCAACAAACTGCTCTGTACGAACATGCAGTGGTTACGGCCCGCAGTATTGCCACTGGCATTGAAATCAGCATTCATCGTGAATTGCGGCCTCATGGGCCAGACTTGCTCCCTGCCCCCCAATCTGTACGCCGTGCAATTCCACGCACTGTGCTCCAGGATTATACCAAACGCACAGACGCCCGGTTTATTGGTCTTTTTAATCCACAAGGCCATATTCTTTTATCCTCGCACACAGATCCCAAGTCTATTCAGAGCCAACTTTCTTCCATTGTCTGGGAAGATGTTGGGCGGGTTGGTGAATGGAGCGGAGAAATGCTCTTTGAGGGCCAGCCCATCATGGTTTTAGGCAAGCTCAGTCCTTTGGCCATGGGCGCAGAATGCCCGGATGGACAATGCGATCCAGCCATGCAGCCGCCGCTTTTGCTTGTGGGCGTGGATATGGCCCAATATACGCTGGCATTTCAGAAATATCGCCGCACTGCTGTGTTGCAAACCGGGTATATTCTGGCTGTGACTATTGTGTTCTGGATTTTACTCATGGGTTTTGTGCAGCACAGTGAGCACAAACAGCGTTTAGACCGTTTGGAGTCGTTTAATGCCCGCTTGCTTGACACCATGCCTGACGGGCTGATCACCGTGGATGCTCAGGGCCTGGTTGTGGCTGCAAATCCGGCGGCCATGAGTCTTTTGGGGGGCGAGTCATTTGTGGGCCAATCCGTGACCCAGGTTGTTGCTCCACTTGGGGTCACGGCCCTGGACCCGCAAAGTCAGGATTGGGTCACCCTTACAACCAGGGGTAAACATCTGGAAATGTTTCAGGTGCCGCTTAAAGATGCATCAGGTCAGGTTTTGCTGCTCATGCGTGACCGCACAGAACTGGTTGGCCTGGAGCAGGCCCTGCACCGCAATGAAAAGCTGGCTGCCATCGGACGGCTGGCAGCTGGCATGGCTCATGAAATCCGCAACCCCTTGTCTGCCTTGCGTGGGTTTGCCCAGTTTTTTTCCAAGAAATTTGCAGGCCAGGAACCGGAAGAACTCTACGCCCGGACCATGGTGCAGGAAGCTGATCGCTTAAACCGTGTGATTACTGATCTGCTGTTTCTGGCTCGCCCCAGACAGCTTGCGCTGGCCCGCGTCCCTGTGGCAGACGTATTGGCTGAAGTCGGGGCCTTGCTGGCCATGGATGTGCAGGCCAGGCAGTGTGTGTTGCGCATGAAGAGCGGGCCTGACCTGTGGGCAGACCGGGATGCGTTCAAGCAGGTGCTCATCAATCTGGTCATGAACGCCCTGGCTGCTGTGCCGGAAGCCGGAGGGGAAATTATTGTCTCAAGCCAGGCAGAGGAGCGTGGAGTGTGCGTGGTGGTTCAGGACAATGGTCGGGGCATGAGCGCACAGGAGCAGGAACATGCCCTGGAGCCATTTTTTACCACTCGTGATCATGGCACTGGCCTTGGGCTGGCCATTGTGCATACCATTATGCACGATCATGGGGGAGATGTGCGCATAGAATCTGTTGCAGGCCAGGGCACTACGGTGTCTCTGATGTTTCCACATGCACAAAGTGAGTGAGGTAGAGCATGTCCAGGGCAACTGTGCTGATTATTGATGATGAACCAGCCCACCGTTTGATGACACGGGTGGTTTTACATGACGCAGGTCTGCATGTTCTGGAGGCTGACAATGGTCCTGGCGGGCTGAATATACTGCGCACAAAGTCTGTGGATGTGGTGCTTTTGGATATGCGTATGCCTGGCATGTCTGGTATGGAGGTTTTGCCGCGTATTACAGAACGCGAGGCAGCACCGCCGGTCATTATGCTTACGGCCTTTGGCAATGTGGGCAATGCGGTGGACGCCATGAAAAATGGAGCATTTGATTACCTGACCAAGCCCGCTGATAATGACGAACTGCTGGCAGTGGTGCGCAAGGCCATAGAACACGCCCGGCTGGGATCAGAAAATCGCGAGCTGAAAAAAGAACTGGGCCGTATGCGTGAAACCAGAATTATCGGTACCAGTCAGGCCATGCTGCGCGTACAGGAACTCATACAACAAGTAGGGCCAACAGAGGCCAATGTGTTGATTCTGGGTGAGTCTGGCACGGGCAAAGAATTGGTGGCCCAGCAAATTCATGAGCACAGCCAGCGTTCCACGGGCCCGCTTATTAAGGTTAATTGCGCGGCATTGCCGGAAAACCTTTTGGAAAGTGAATTGTTTGGCTATGTCAAAGGCGCTTTTACCGGGGCTGTGCAGGACAAGCCGGGCCGGTTTCAGTTGGCCAGTGGCGGCACGCTTTTTCTGGATGAAATCGGAGAGTTGCCCCTTGGATTACAGGCTAAAATTCTGCGGGCTTTGCAGGAGCGCGTTATTGAACCGCTAGGCAGTGTTGCCCCCATGACAGTGGATGTGCGTTTTGTGGCTGCGACCCACCGGGATTTATCGGCAATGATTGTTGCGGGCAATTTTCGGGAAGACTTGTATTACCGGCTTAATGTATTGGAAATCACTATCCCGCCCTTGCGTGAGCGCCAGGAGGATATTCCTCTGTTGGTTAATTTTTTACTGGGTAAATTGGGGCGCAAGAATAATAAAACCGTGCGCACAGTGAGTCCGGAATTTATATCTGCCCTGATGACCTACCCCTGGCGCGGCAATGTGCGTGAACTGGAAAATATTCTTGAGCGGGCCCTTATCTTGTGCCGGGGTGAGTCTTTAAGCATGCACGACCTGCCTGATTCCTTTCATCAGGCCGGGCTGGTGAGGGCAGAGCCTGAAGCAGGAGAGGATAATCCCTTGGAACAAGCAGAACGCCGCGCCCTGGAAGCCACGTTACAACGCTTTGACGGCCACCGCGAACGTACTGCCGAAGCCCTGGGTATCAGTCGGCGCACCCTGCAATATCGCCTGAAAAAATACGGACTTATTCGCCGCTCCTGATCCGCGAGTGATTTTTTCTTGCAAGAAGGCCAGGTGTGTTGGCCATCAGCAATTTTTCTCTTGTATCCACTGTATGTGTGCTTGGGCTAAAAGGAAAAAAAGATTGACCTGTATAAAATATACTTTATATTTTATACATGCAATGGGTCGTAGAATTTCTTGATGACGTTGTCCTTGAAGAATTTTAGCAGCTCGAGCCAGACACCAGAGAAGGAAAGCAGTCTGGCCTTAGGAAAATGCTGACTAATTACTAATCTGGTCATCGAATTTCATGTCATCCCGAGCGAAGTCGAGGGATCTCGGGATTCCTCCGCTCGTTACACTCGGTTGGAATGACAAACAAAAGATGTCTATTACCTTGTGATTGTTAAAGATATTTTTTTCCATAAAGACAAGACTCGGCATTTGTCCTTAACATATGATCGTGACATGAAAACGCTGAATCTTTGTATAGGATTTAATCAGCGCTGGCCTTAGCACGAATGGAGGGGTTGAAATGACGCTGGATCTTTTTGAACACCATAAAAATATGATGGAAAATGACGCCGAGTATAAAAATGCATACGAGGCCTTAACGTGTGAATATATAGTAGCCAGAGCCTTAATAGAAGCTCGTTCTGCTGCTGGATTCACGCAAAAGGATGTCGCCAGAAAACTAGGCATAACGCAACCTGCTGTGGCACGAATTGAGTCTGGAAAAAATGTGTCTGTAAGAACCCTGCAACGCTATGCAAGTGCAGTTGGGCAGGAGATCAGGCTGAATATTGTACCTACTCCGTGTGCCTGAATCTGTTCTATCAGGTGCTGCAACCACATTTTTTTCTGGTAATGCATATATTTTTTTCACGACATTACTGTTCATACTTTTGTATGCCATTGTCGCCATGTGTTAGCTCTTATTGAGCACAGCGTCTGTTTTGCAAGGAGGAAAAATGAACATACAGTCTCTGGTGCGTGAACTGGCCAGCAAGGCCAAGGCTGCTTCCAGGATTCTGGCCACAGCATCCACGGCGCAGCGCAATGCAGCGCTGACCATTCTGGCGGATTTGTTGCGCGGCTCTGCGGATGAAATTTTTGCCGCCAATACCCAAGATATTGAACGTGCGCAGACCGCTGGCCTGGACGCGGCTCGCATAGACCGTCTGCGCATTACCACGGCAGTGCTGGAGTCCATGGCTGTTGCCTGCACTCATGTGGCCTCTTTGCCAGACCCGGTAGGGGAAGTGGATTCCATGGTTCGCCGCCCTAATGGCCTGTGGGTAGGGCGGATGCGTATTCCTCTTGGCGTGATTGCCATTATTTATGAG
>JAAYGZ010000196.1 GCA_012727515.1 Desulfovibrionales bacterium | reverse complement strand
ACGCAATCTTTTTCATGTGTTTCAGGAAAACATGACCTTGCGCGACATTATCCTGCCCACTGAATACGGATTTTCTATTTTACCAGCGGCCAGTGGTGTCAGCGGAATGCTTTCCTTATCTACCGGCCAGAAACTTGAACTGCTGGAAGCAGTGGATGTGCTGGAAAATAATGTTGATGTGCTGATTGTAGATACAGGGGCGGGCATTAATGATAATGTGGTCTATTTTAATCTTGCGGCCCAGGAGCGCCTGGTTGTCATAACCCCGGAGCCCACCTCCCTTACTGATGCCTATGCGCTTATTAAAGTGATGAAGATCAATCACGGCGTAGAAAAATTTCATATTATCGTTAATATGGCCAAGGACGAGAAATCATCCAAAGCTATTTTTTCCAAGCTCTACAATGCCTGTGATCATTTTTTAAGTGGCGTATCTCTTGGCTATGTCGGGTCTATTCCCTTGGATACTTCAGTCCGCCAGGCTGTAATTCAGCAAAAACCTTTTTGTGCAGTGCATCCACATAGCCAGGCAGCACACGCTATGGAACGTGTGGCCCAGAATATAGCCCAGTGGAAACCAATGGACCATCTTGATGGCAATATTAAATTCTTCTGGAAAAAGCTCCTCTTTGCCGAAGGATCAGCCTGAGCAGATCTGGATGCTGCTGGAACAAGAAGGCAGTTCCGATGCTTTGCTGAGTCCGGCGCACAAAGATCAGATGGCCAGAGCTTTTGCTCCGCGCATCAAGGTCATTGCTTTGCACCTCAAGGCCAAACTTCCTGCGCACATTGATCTGGCAGACCTGATCAGCGCAGGGTCTTTGGGCCTGATGGAAGCTTTTGCCAAATTTCAGCCCAGCATGGGCGTTCGTTTTGAATCCTTTGCCGAAAACCGCATCCGTGGGGCCATGCTTGATGAATTACGACGCATGGACTGGCTTTCGCGGGGCCTGCGCCAGAAAATAAAAAAGCTGGAGCTGGTGATCCGTGAATTTAAACAAAGCAACGGATACGCACCAAGTCGCGCTGAATTGGAAAGCCTGACCGGTCAGGATCAAAGCGAGCTGGAATCAACTCTTGAAGCCTTGAATTCACAAATTGTACTCAGCTTGGAAGCTGTTCATGAAAATTTTATAGATTCTGACCCGGAACATGATTTCAAGGAACCCTTTGCTGCTGTTGCCTTTCAGGACATCATTGACAAGCTGGGGCATCTCATCAATAAACTTAACGAACGGGAACAGCTTGTGCTGAGTCTGTATTACTCAGAAGAATTAAATATGAAAGAGATCGCCCTGACCTTAGATGTCACAGAGGGCCGAATCTCACAAATTCATTCACAGGCTTTGGCAAAAATAAAAAAAATGTATATGCAACAGCACGGGGATCTGGTGCATCCCCTGTAAAAATTCAGAACGACCTACGCGGAGGACAAGATGGCGGTAAATACCAATATGCGTGTGCTCATTGTGGATGATTTTTCCACCATGCGCCGAATCATTAAAAATATCCTCAGACAACTTGGCTTTAACAACATCCAGGAAGCTGACGATGGCACAAGTGCCTGGGAAATTCTGACAAAAGATCAGATAGATTTCATCATCTCCGACTGGAATATGCCGCAAATGACCGGCATTGAGCTGCTGCGCAAAGTACGCGCCAGCGAAGAGTTTGCTGACCTGCCCTTTCTGATGGTTACTGCAGAAGCCCAGCAGGAAAACATCATTGAGGCTGTGCAAGCCAAAGTATCTAACTATATTGTCAAACCGTTCACTGCCGAAACACTGGGTCAAAAAATCAACAAGATTTTTGAGTAATTTATCTGACCGGCAAGCCGGTCTTGCCGGTCAGGACGCGCTATGATTCTGCCAGTTCTTTTTGCGCAACCATCACCTGATGATCCAAACAAGGACAATGTTGCCCTGGACGACGGGCTGCTTCAGGACAACATCCCTGTTGGCTTGCAAAATGTTGCGCTGGATGATGCTCAAAACGAGGGAGATATCCCCAAGGGCCTGCAAAAAGTAGAACTTGATCTGGATGATGCTCTGTTTCTTGAGTTTGAAGAAGAAGAGCCCAAGCAAGAACAACCCCCACCCCCTGCTCCTGAGCCACCGGCCCCCCGGCCTCAGGAAGATGCGGACAAGCGCGAACAGCGTTTCTGGCATGACAAACGAGTAGTTGTTGGCGGTGGCGGGCTTTTTCTGTTCATTCTTGCAGGTGTTGGCTATCTTTTGCTGACCATGTTGACCGGGCCTGAAAAAAAGCCTGCAGATCCCATAGCAAATGTGCCGGTTACAGTACCTGCTCCTTCAGAATCTGAAAAAACACAACAAAGCCTCACTTCCGGGGCAGATTCCACGCAATTGCCTGTGTACAACATTAACCTGGACCCATTTCATATAGAGTTTAATCAAAATAACCGGGTGCGTTTTCTCATGTGCCGTGTCTATTTGACGGACATGACCAGAAATACGCAACATGAACTCATGGGGCGCGAAACAGAAGTTCGCGAAATCATTTATTCCTATTTCAAAACACTTGATTTTTCTGTTGTTGAGCACGGCCCCCGTTCCAAAGCCCTGACGCAGGGCCTTCAGGCCGCGATCAATGAGCATGTTCATAATGGCAGTATTGGCGGCGTTGTTCTTGATGAATTTGTGGTGCGCTAATGGTCAATTCCCTTGATCTGACTACCTTAATCACGCAAATCCCCGAAGCTCAGCGTGTTCACCATGCTCTGCTTGCTCATCCTGAGTTGCAGCAAGCCCTGGCGCAGCAACAACAGCTTAAGCGCCAGCAAGCTGAGAAAAAACAAATCGCCAGATCTGAACCCACGTCAAAAGACCCTGCCGTGGATAAAGATGCAGAACACAAGCACGGCCACGGGTTTGCCCGCGAAAATCATCTGCCTGCTGATGAGGCCGACGAACACCTTGCTGATCTTCCCGACCAGGGACAGATCATTGATATGCAGGTTTAAGATGCATATTCCACTCTGGATTCTTGCCACATCTACTGTTTTAGAATTTATTCTGCTGGTGCTGGTTGTGCTTTTTTATATAAAACTGCGCAAATCAGAACACCTGGTGCAGACACTGCAAGATCGCCAGCAGGAATTTCTGCACAAGTTGGATTTTAATGCCCGCCTGGAATCTGAGCTTATTGAAAGTTTTGTTCACCGCCAGGAAGAACTGACCAGGCTGGATGAAAAATTGCAGCTGCGTGCCTCTGAAATGCGTCGTTTACTGGAACAAGCAGAAAATTTTACCAAATCTCCCCAATTTTTGCGCCATACCATTCAAAGCGGATTTCGTCGCGGCCAATCTGTAGAGGCTCTGGCCGCATCCACAGGCCTGTCCATTGATGAAGTGGAGCTGATTATTGATCAGCTTACAAGCTGATCTGCGCTCATCATGACCAGCGCGCACCACGCTTCTTCAACCTGGCGCAGTGATCAGTTTCGCTCTGCTCATGATGTGGGTGAGGTGATACGCGGCGAAGTTCTGTCTTATGTTGATGCAAACCGGGCCTGGGTACGCATGGGACAATTAGTTGTCCTGGCCAGCATTCGCGCCGGGCTTCATGCTGGAACCCGGCTTTTGTTTCGGGTGCATGCCTTGTACCCGGAAATCATCCTCAAAGAGATTCACCCTGCCGGGGAGGCCCGCTCTGCACTCCAGACCTGTATTGCCCTGCGCCAGGAATTTGAAGCCGGTTGCGAACGTGAATACGGGCCTCAATGGGCAGCTCACCTGCCATCGTGCATGCAGATGCCAGCACTGTACGCCCTGTATTCCCAGCTTGAACATGCTGTGCGCAACATAAACACCCTGTTGTCTGGCCAGCAGATTGCCTATCAGCCCGCCATCCTGCACGGTCTTCAGTCCAGTATTCTTATATATACCCCTGCCCTGCCAGGCACTGCTATCGCAGAAGTGCTTGGTCATGGTTTTCTGCCCACGCAACAAAGCGTGTGGATGCAAACCTGCTTTATGGAAAACCACTCCCGCACCATCTGCTTTGCTCCCCCAGGGCTTTTCCATGCCCGGCAATTTCTGAAATGCGAGCTACGCGACAGCAGCGCCTTTCCCTTACGTTCACCTTGGGAGCGCCTTGAGCTGCACGATGCACCCTCTTCCTTTGAGGCAACTATTTAATGTCCACTGCCCTGCCCATTGCCCCAGATACCCCCTGGCTTGCCCCTTTGGCCGGCTATTCTGATCTTCCGTTTCGCCTGCTTTGCCGTGAATATGGGTGCAGCGTGGCGGTCACCGAAATGATCAGCGCCAAAGGACTTATCTACAACAGTCCTGGTACAGAAGAGCTTTTGCAGACCTGCCCGCAGGATACCCCGCTTGTGGTGCAGCTTTTTGGCGCAGAAGAGAGTTTTTTGCTCCGCAGCATGGAGCTGTTGCAGCACAGAGGATTTAAATATTTTGATCTGAATTGTGGCTGCTCAGTGCGCAAGGTCGTTAAAACAGGCAGTGGCGCGGCCCTGCTTAAAGATCCTGCTGCGCTGACTCGTTTGGCACGCACCTTATCAGCCCAGGCCGGACCAGGCTGCATGGGCTTTAAAATCAGGCTGGGCTGGGATCAGCAGCACACGGTCTATATGCCCTTGGCCCAAGACCTGGAACAGGCTGGTGCAGCCTGGATAACTCTGCACCCGCGCTGGGCAACCCAGGGTTTTACCGGCATGGCAGACTGGAGCCACCTGGAGCACCTCAAACATGCCGTACAGATCCCGGTCATTGCCAGTGGTGATTTGTTTACAGCCACTGACGCCCTGCGCTGCATTGAGCGCACTGGCGTGGATTCCATCATGTTTGCACGCGGGGCCTTGTCTGACCCCAGCATCTTTGCCCGCTACCACGCCCTGTATCGCAATGAAACACCACCCCTGCCCTCATTCAGCGCTGTCTGTGCCTTGGTACGCAGACTGGAATTTCTGTATACCACCCATGCCATGCCCAGGGCCGGGCTCTTAAAAATGCGCACCCTGGTGCCGCGCCTGCTTAAAGGCTGGCCAGGGGTCAAAACCATCCGCCGGGAAAGTGTTTATTGTCGGTCTTGGGCAGAGATGCTAGCCTTGCTTGAACGTCATCCTGAGACAAGCAACCCTGATGAGGTCTGAATATGGAGCTGATTATCGCACGCACAGCAGGTTTTTGCATGGGCGTGGACATGGCCTTGCGCAAACTCGACCAGGCCCTGACCCACACCCCGCGTACAGGCAACATCTATACCTTGGGACCAATTATTCATAACCCACAGGTATTACAGTATTATGCCCAACGTGGCGTCCAGCAGATCAGCCCACACACCAGCCTCTGCCCGGACGATACCGTGGTTATTCGCGCCCACGGCATCCCCTTGCATATCCAGAAGCACTATGCAGCCACCGGAGTAACCTTGCTGGATGCCACCTGTCCCAAAGTAAAAAAGGCCCAGGTCATGATTCAGCGCCAGGCAAAACAAAACAAGCATCTTTTACTCTTTGGAGAACGCGAACATCCTGAAGTGCAGGGGCTTATCAGCTATGCCAGGGACTATACAATTTTTGAATCTATGGATGAATTACAATCATGTACACTGCATCCGGATAAAAAATACTTTCTGGCAGCACAAACAACACAGGATTGTGATATGTTTGCATCCATAAGTTCCTATCTATATGAATATATAGATGCCAAGATGACGGTTGTGGACACCATCTGCACTGCAACCAAAGAAAGGCAAGACGAAGTGCGCCATATTGCCAACAAGGTCCAACTCATGGTAATTGTTGGAGGCAGAACAAGCGGCAATACTCGCCGCCTGGCGCAAATTGCTCATGAATCAGGTGTTGAAACAGTGCATGTGGAAACACCTGATGAGTTGCTTCTGGACCAGGTACATGGCGTGGAGCATATTGGCCTGACAGCTGGCGCGTCCACGCCGGCCTGGATTATTGACGATGTGGCACACTGCCTGCGCACAGGGCAGAAGTCTGTATCTCAAATGGGAGAATGAGGATGTCCAACACAAATATTCTGCTGGAATCAGGCACAAACGAACTGGAAATTGTTGAATTTTTCCTCGATGAACAAGGCACTCCCAACCCATATCGTGGCTATTATGGCGTTAATGTGGCCAAGGTTCTGGAAATCATCAACCTGCCTCCCCATGTCACTGCCCTGCCCGATGCCCGCCACAGCTCTATTCTGGGCGCATTTAACCAGCGCTCCACCATTATTCCACTGATAGATCTGTGTATGTGGCTGGATAAAGAACGGGCTGAAACTGGCGCTCCCAAGGCCATCGTGACTGAGTTCAACAATATTGTGAACGCTTTTCTGGTGTCTGGAGTGACCCGTATTCATCGTCTGAGCTGGGAACAGGTTGAATCGCCTGATTCCTATGTGGCGGACTGTACACAAAGCTCTATCACTGGCGTGGTTAAAATTGAAAATCGTATTGTTTTTCTGCTTGATTTAGAGCGCATCATTGCTGACTTAAATATCGGGCTGGGCATGAAAAAAATTACCAAAGAAGCCCCGCCCACGGCCAAACGCTATAAGGCCCTGGTTGCTGATGACTCAACCATGATCCGCAACCTGCTCAAAGAACAACTGACCAAGGCCTCTTTTGATGTGCAGACAGCAACCAATGGGCGCGATGCCTGGGAACAGCTGCTGGCCATCAAGCAACGAATCCAGGATGAACAGGTAGAGCTAGGCCAATATCTGCACATTATTGTGTCAGACATTGAAATGCCGGCCATGGATGGCCTGAGCCTGACCAAGCAGATTAAAGAAGACCCAGTGCTGCGCAACGTCCCGGTTATTCTTTTTTCATCACTTATTACTGATAAATTGCGACATAAAGGCCATGCCGTGGGCGCTGATGACCAGATTTCCAAACCAGAAATTGAACAGCTGGCCCAACGCGCCCTGCAACTTATCACTGGCCAATAGCCCACATATTTTCCAACCTGCTTTTGTTTGTGCTGGAGGATAGCCCATGAGTAAAAATATCACCTGTGTTACTGTGGATGACCCCAAGCTCTCCGCACTTTTTCGTCCTTTTGCACTGAAAATGGAACAGCAAGGCCTGCCTGCCATCGTCATCAATACCTTTAAGTGCTATTTTAACCAATTTTTATACGGCGCACAGGGCAAGCTCAACTGCCATGATATTTTATCCATCAAAGATGACGAACTTCCAGAATACGAGACTCTGGAACGCTACAAGCCCCTGGGCGAGCGCTCCCTGCACAAGGCCGCAGTTATCAAACTTAACGGTGGCCTGGGCACAAGCATGGGGCTTGAATCTGCCAAATCTCTTATTCCGGTTAAAGACGGCCTTAATTTTCTGGATTTGATCCTGCTTCAGGCCACGCGTGTTCGCTCACGTTATGGCGTTGAGTTTCCACAAATTTTCATGAACAGTTTCAAAACACACATGGAAACCATGCTGGAAATTGGTGATTTTAATAATGGCAGCACAGGAATCAGTCTGGCTTTTTTGCAGCATCGCTATCCGAAAATTCTGGCTAAAGACTTTGCTCCGGCTACGTGGCCACAAAATCCGGAGCTGGAGTGGAACCCTCCGGGGCATGGAGATATCTACACAGCCCTGGTTACCTCTGGCCTGCTGGACGCGCTGCTGGAGCGAGGCTATGAATACGCTTTTATTTCCAATTCCGACAATCTGGGCGCCATCATGAACCGCCGTTTGCTGGGGTACATGGTGCATCACAAACTGCCTTTTCTCATGGAAGTTGCCAGGCGCACTGATCAGGATAAAAAAGGCGGGCATTTGTGTCGCCTCAAGAAAAACAACCAGTTTGCCCTGCGCGAAGTGGCACAATGCCCGGACCAGGAAATGGATTTGTTTTGCGATATCAACACCTATAAATTTTTTAACACCAACTCCATCTGGGTTGATCTGCGCGTAGTACAATCTGTTTTTATTGCCCATCGCATGATGCCCCTGGATCTTATTATTAATCCCAAAACTCTGGACCCGCGTGATCCTGACTCGCCACGGGTTTTTCAACTCGAAACAGCCATGGGATCAGCAATCACCAGCTTTGACAATGCCCAGGCTGTTATTGTGCCGCGCAAACGTTTTGCCCCGGTCAAAACCACTGCAGACCTGCTGCAGGTCATGTCTGATTGCTATATTCGCACGGAGCAGGACACGATCACACCCAATCCAGCCCGCGAACTGCCCATGCCCCGTGTTTGCCTGGATCAGCGTTTTTACAGAAAAATTGATACGTTTTTAGAACGCATTCCCCAGAATCCGCCCTCGCTGATGCACTGCACCAGCCTGACCATTGAGGGTGATGTCCGCTTTGAGGAGAATGTGCGCTGTGAAGGTGAGGTGCGCATTGTCAATACAGGCCCGGAGCAAGCCGTCATTGCCGCGCATTCCGTTCTACGTGGAGAGGTCATTTATACGTAACCACGAGCATGGCCTGTAAAATACAATACCTGCCATCAGAATCATGAATCAGTGATCCGTAAAGGGAATACGCATGACTGCATCCACTCCTGCCTGCTCTTTATCTGCAGATATCCTGGCCAGCCTGAAGGAACACGGGTACCAGGAAATTTTCATGCACGCCCCGATTGGCATTTTTATGGCCACGCCTGAAGGGTATTTTGCCGTCAATCCAGCCATGGCCTTGATGCTGGGCTATGCCTCGGCCCAGGAAATGCAAGAGCTTGTCTGTGATATTCCGACCCAGATTTTTGCCCACCCAAAAGAATTCTTTACTT
>JAAYGZ010000195.1 GCA_012727515.1 Desulfovibrionales bacterium | reverse complement strand
GGGTAAAACCCAGTAACACAACAGAACAAAAGGCAAAATAACCAGGCACGCCATGCAGGGGTTCTGTCATAAAAGCGACGAGTGCAAACACGGCCAAAAGCAGGGTTTTCTTTTCATCCACACTCATTTTGCCCAAAGCAGCCAGATCAGCCCCGGCTTCTTTTCTGAAGCCTTCAATATGCGAGATCAGCTCGCGGCCTCCAAAAAAATGAAGGACTGTAAAGGCAATAAGCGCGTGCAGGAGCTGATAGGGCAGATTTTCCACAAAAAAACTGATCCAGGTAAACGGAACGCCCATGTCTTTGACCAGCAACAAGCCGATAATGCCTGTATTGTTGGGCAGAAAATTTGCCGAGGCAATAGTGGCCCCGAAATATGCTGCAAAAATAATGGTTGCAGATGCTTTGGACATGGGGTTCAGGTTCAGACTCATGCAGATAGATGAGGCAATGGTCATGAAAATAATATCAACAGTAATAACGTCAGGAATAATGGCACTGACAACATAGCCAGAGACAAGAAATGCCAGATACAGACGAATGGGGGATGAAGCTACAGTGCTGATGACATACAGCGCAATGCGCCTGGCCAATTGTGTTTTCTCCATGGCCACGCCAATGAGCATACCGCACATGCACAACCAGGGAATAGGGGTTGTCCAGCCGACAAATGCAATATCTGGTGAAGCCACCCCCAAAATAATATA
Organism: Desulfovibrionales bacterium; assembly: GCA_012727515.1. GTDB lineage: Bacteria > Desulfobacterota > Desulfovibrionia > Desulfovibrionales > Desulfomicrobiaceae > Desulfomicrobium. The sequence goes on along the minus strand of JAAYGZ010000195.1, from coordinate 1,993 downwards.
GTACATCAGCAGCAGGACAGCCACTGTAAAGCTGGGGATAAGGTCAAAAGCAAACATGGAGATGGCAAACATAGTGCCAAACCAAAAATACGTGAGCTTCATGTTGACCGGATCATAAAAAATCCAGGTAAAGAAGCTGGCAACCAGGGCGGATACAACCCATCCTCCCCATGATGGAAATTTAAAGGCAGTACTGGCCTGTGACATGGTCTGACCTCCGGAGTCTGTTCCGTGGGTTATAAAACGGGCGTGCAGGAGCCCCACACGCCCAGCAACAAAGACATCGTTGTCTTGACCCTAGAGGCCTAGGTTGTACGCAACTCGCCGATGACAAGCTTGAGTTCTTCAAGCATCTTTTCAGCTATTTCTGGCTTTTCCTCTGCAATATCGTGCAGTTGAAATGGGTCTGTCCGACGGTCATACAATTCGTCATGTTCTGGCACTGCAACCTTGGCTCCTGCTGTGCAGGTCCACATCTCTTCCTTCATCTCAGTCCCTGATCCGGCAATACTATCCACGCTGTCTTTCACATCCTGACTGACGAGCCAGTGAATAAAGCTGTAGTCTTCGGTAATGATTGACCAGGACATACCATAGTATCCGGTGAGCGCGTAATCACGCACCTTGTCCACCTCGCCCCGCATCAGTGGCAAAAGGCTTAATCCCTGCATTTCAGAGGCGTCGTATGTGGGAAAACCAAAATCTTCAGCCAAAGCCGGACGATGCAATTCACCAAGGGCGTCCATAATGGTGGCAGCAACATCCACATTCTGGACAAAACCAGAAATGCGCTGACCGCCTTCAATGCCAGGAACGTGCATAATCAAAGGCACATGGGCCAATTCTTCATAAGGCCAGGGGCGGCATTTACGCATAATGCCATGACCATGCTCACCCTTGCCCATGGGCTGCCCATGATCAGACATAAGGACAATCATAGTTTCATCCCACAGACCTTCCCGGCGGATACGATCAAGAAGTTCTCCGACCCAGACATCAACCTGTTCTATCTTTTCAGAATACAGGGCGCGGATATGCACACATTCTTCATCAGTGATGCGGCCTTCTACTGGTGTCCACGGGGCCAGCAACAGTGGATTGCCGGTGTACTCCGGATTGTGCGGGCAGGGTTCTCCACGCCATACAGACTCCGGATCCCAGGGCTCGTGGGGATCAAAGCTGTCCACCCAGAGCAAAAATGGCCGCGCTTTGTCACGCCGGTGAGCAAGCCACTGCTTGGCTTCGAGCATGACGCGGGAAATATAGCTTTCTTCTGGCTTGCGAAATTGCTGCTGCTTCAGGAAACAACTGATTTCATCCAGGAGCTGTGTGCTGTCTTCATCACGAACAGCTCCGTGCTCATCATACACCATGGTTGGCGAGGTAAAATCTTCAGGCTTCAGAGCCGGATCCAGAGGAACATCAACAAAGGTCTGGTGATCCAGTTCCTGGCCAGGCAAAAAGCTGACAAAATCAAAGCCGCGTGAATACCCGTATTTTGGCAAACGCATGGGCGGAGTGTCATAAATCAGGGCGGTCTGAATGTTTTTACCCCAGAGAATATCAGTCATGGTGGTGTCATCTGCGGAAAGCCCCTGCCATCCTGCATAGGGCAGCGTAAAACGCCCGGTCATAATGGCACGACGACACGGCACAGTGGGCAGGCCCTCGGTATAGGCGTTTTCAAAAACAACTCCCTGACGTGCAAAGCGGTCAATGTTAGGCGTGCGCACCTGCTCATTGCCATAACATCCGAGATAGTTAAACTGGAGCGTATCAAGCATGATGAGAACAACGTTTTTTATTTTCTTGTGCTGATTCATATCCCCTCCATTGTTTCTGGTTAGTTACAGATCAATACTACAAATATGAGCTGACTGTACCTTCTCCCACAGAAAAAAACTGTCGCTTGGAATACAAATTTGAGTTTTTTTTAATATTCTGAAAAAATTATGCTCAGGATATGCTGATTAAACCGAAATTCGTCATTGCG